>DQOE01000300.1 GCA_015658765.1 Verrucomicrobiota bacterium
AAAAAAATCTCATGGCAGCCAGTGCATTCTTCGCAGCCACCACTCGGTGACGAGCAACAGCAGCGCGGCGGCGAACATCCACGGCAAATGCCACAGCGGGGTTAGGAACGACTCCATCACGGGCGATTGTTTCGTCGGCAACTCTTTCGCCCATTTGGCCAGGTCGCTTACAGCGAGCACGCGGCCGCCGGTGCGCTTGGCCAAGTCCTGCATCAGCGCGACGTTGGGCTGCAGCGAGCGGAACTCGTCCGCCGCCGGGTTGCTGGCCCAGCCGGCCTCGACGTCTCCGATCACCTTGCCGTCCTCGTCACGCACCTTGGCTCGCGCCACGTATCCACCCTCATCGCGCGGGTTGTAAGTCGACCAGAACGCTCCGGTCTCGGTGCCGGCCGTCTCGACCGACAAGTCGATGGCCTTCGATTCGTCGCCGGCCGGCAACACGCTCAACTCGACGTTGGCGAAGTCAAGCGGCTTAAACTCCTCGTCGCGCGCGCGGACGATCAGTTTCCGGCCTGCGCCGGAGTCGGCCTCGGTGGTGAGTTGCACGCGGTTGGGCACGTCGGCGACGAGCCAGCGGATCATCTGCCGCCATGCGCGGGGGAGGTCTTCGCGCTTGCCGTCGCCGGCCATCTGCCAGCGCCACATGTCGCCGACGAGCAGCGCCGACGACTTTCCGTGGCCGTAGCGCTGGACGACAAGCGCCGGGAGTTCACCTCCGTTCTCGTCGGTCATCGAGGCCATCACGCTGGCGCCGGGTTTAATCCGGTCGACCTGGTTGAGCACGCGAAACTTGGGCATCTTCTCGAGGCGATCCTCTTCGTCCGCCTCGGTCTTGCGAAGGCGCACCCACGGGCTGATCAGCCCCTCGCGGGTGAGGGCAAACTCGAGATTGTCCACCGGCGAAACCGAGCCGCGCCGCTCCAAATAAACCGGTAGCAGCTCGGCGATCGGGGTGTTTTCGTAGTTGCCCTGCGTGAACGATTCCTGGCCGCCGAGCATCATGAACCCGGCGCCGCGCTCTGAGACGTAGCGCCGAATCAACTCAAGCTGATGCGGCATGAAAAACGCCGACTCCAGATCATCAAGAATGATCGCGTGATAGCCGAACAACTCGGCAGCGCTCTTCGGGAAACCGTCCTTCAATTCGTCCTCGTCCCTGACGTTGAGCCGTTTTAGGATTGGCTTGTCGTAGCGTTCCCCTTCCTCGTCGCCCCCGAAACCCTTGAAAAGCGGATTGCTGCTTTCGCCCTCGCGGCCAAGAAAAACGAATTTCGGTTCGCGCTTGGCGATGCGAATCAGGCCCACGAGATCGACCTGCGGATCGTCTTCGAGTGCGCGCTTGAGAAACTTGTATTCCCAGTTGGGCCGGCCGGCGACGTAGAGGATTCGGTACGGCTCCCTACGCCGCTCGACCGCGACAATGCGGCGGTTGTTGGCCATCGTGGCCTCCTCTTCGGTGGCCTCGTCTTCCGGCTGTTCCGCTTGGCCAACCTCAACCGTATAAAACGAAACGCCAAGCGCCGGCGGCTTGACTTCAAACTTGATATTCATCGCCTGGCCAGCCGCAGTAAACTGGGTGTCGAGCAGCGCGCCATCTGGATCCAGCAGACGAACCTCGATTTGGTCAGCGGGAAAACCGGTCGCCGCAACAGTGCAGCGAATCGTCACCGGCGCATCCTCGAATGTCGATGACGTCACCTGCACCGAGGTGATCGAGATGTCCTTGATGTCTGATTTATTGCCCATGACGACCGGATAAACCGGCGGCAGTGGGCCAAGGCCATCGTTGAGGCTCTCGAGGTCGGTGGCGTTGCCGTCGCTGAATACCAGGATGCCAGCGAGCGAGCGGCCGCTGAAACGCTGGCCAAGGTTGCGGGTCGCGCCGATGAGCGAGCTGGCGCGGCCCTTGAAATCGAGTGAGTCAAAATCGTCGGTCGTCCACAGCCGCGTGTCGAATGTGTAGCGGCGGATCTGGAAATTCTCGTCGAGCGCCTCCTGCCAGTCCCCCGGCTCCGGCTTGAGCGCCTTGGCCAATTCCTCGGCGCGCGAGGTCGTGCTGCCTGCGTCGCGGATGGCCATGCCCTGGCTGTTGTCGGCCAGCACGGCGATGATATTTGCCCCAGGCGTGGCCTTCTTCCGCACCCACTGCGGTTCGAGCAGGCAAAAACAAAGCAGCGCGATGCCGAGCGTCTTGAGGGTGATGCCGGCGATCTTGAGCCGCATCGGCAGGCGAGCGCGCCCGTAGCCCCACAACGACACGAGGATCACCAGCGCCGCCACCCCCAGCGCCACTGGCAGCCACTCGGGACTCTTAAAAACGATGGAACCGTATTCAGACATTGACTAAACGCACTGCCCTTCTTTGATTCCTCTGCGTTTAATTCCTGGTGTCATTCTTTTCCTTGCGACCGCCGAGGCGTTCGTAGTAGCGACGGACGAGTTCGGAGTACTGCGCCGGCACGGGCTCGTGATCGACCGGGATGAGTTCGCGCTTGGGCTGGCGCAATGAAAGCTCCTCCTCAAGCCGCTTATTGATCTCGGTCATCGGGCGGAGGATCTGCATGTCCACCAAGTCCCACTTGGGCGGCTTGCCGTTTTCCTTGTTTTCGCGGCGGATGTCGCGGGC
>DQOE01000204.1 GCA_015658765.1 Verrucomicrobiota bacterium
GCCCACTTGACGTTTTTGGCGGTCGACAAATCCACGTCCTCGGTGCCCTGCTTGAAATCGCCCGGCTCGAACTTGTCCGGCAGGCCGGTGGCCCCGGCGGCGAACATGTTGCGGCCCAGTGTGTTGCCGCCCCATTGCGGCCAGTCCGCAGCGGCTGCAGCGCTGCCAAAAACACCGGCGGCAAGTCCAACCACCATTGCTGTCTTCAGTTTTTTCATGCGTCGTTGATTCATCAGTTCATTCGTTGGGCGTCACTTTCACGTTGTCGATGTACACCGGCATCTGCGGCGAAAAGCCGAACAATCCCGGCGAGCCGCTCTTGTGAGCGTTGTCGTGCTTGAACTCCAGCAGCCAGCCTTCCGGCTCCGCCTCGCCCCTTGGCCAAGCCTTGGCGCGAACCATCCCGGAGCCGTCGTCGGCCACGTCAATGCGCGCCTTGAGCGTGTGCCACGTGTTGGCCTTCCAGCGGTAGTTCGGCGGTGAGCCGCGTTCCGGCACGCGGATGCGGTCGAGGTTCGAGTTGATCTCGATTTTTTGCTCGTTGCCTTTCAGCACGATGTAGTAGCGCTGGTTGATAATGCCGACGTCGGACATCTTTCTCCGCCGACCGTCGGTGAGCACGTCGGCCTGGACTGTGTAGTTGCTCATGTTTTGTTCGCCGATGAACACCGTGGCGCGTTGAAGCCGCTTGTTGTCGATCGTCTTGCGCAGCACGTTGGAGCCGTCCCTCTCGCGCACCTCAAACTTGAACCGCGCCCCGATCCACGGCAGCGGCGGGTAGGCGAACTTCACGCCGGCATCGGCCAGGCTGTCTTCGGTCAAATCAAAACCTTCAAAGTCTTCGCTGAGCGGCGGCGCTGGCAGCACGCGGCCACGGATCACGCCGGTCAACCCGCCAAGCGTCGCCTTGAACGCCCCGGCGGAACTGATCATTTTTTCGTCGGCGACGATCTGGCCACGCTCATTGAACGAGGCGTTCATGCGGGCTTTCACCTTGGCCGTGGGCGGGATGTACGACTCCCACTTGAGCGTCGAGCCGTCCACTTCCTCGACGAGAAAACCGTTGGCGTCAATTTTGCGGGTGCGGAACGAGATCGCCTGGCCGGGCGCGAGCAGAATTTCCGACGGGACGATTTGCAACCGCGTGGCATTGCCTGGCTTGGGCCAGCGCTTGGCCTTGGGCGCCTTGGCCAAGCCGCGGCTTTTTCCGGCTTTGCCGAAGCAATAAAGTTTCTTCGTCGTCTGCACGTAAATCTTGCCGTTGTAAACCGACGGCGTGCCGAAACAGCGCCCGTCGAGCACGGCGTGGGAGAGAATCTTGGCTTCTTTTTTGCCCGGTTTTATTACGTAAAATGCGCCGTGAGCGCCGGTGGCCTCGCCGCCGCCGCCGGGGTTCTCGAGCATCGGCACGTAGAGCTTGCCGTCCGCGAAAAGCGGCGAGGCGTTGCGCTGCTCGATGCCAAGCTTGATCTTCCAGTTCTCCTTGCCGCTCCGGATGTTGAGGCTGTGCAACTCGCCCTTTTCGGCGACGACATAAATGGTGTCACCGACAAGGATCGGCGAGCTGGTGGAGGTCGAGATGTTCGCGGTCCAAAGCTCGACCTGTTTGCGCTCCACGATGACCGGGTTGGCATCCGTCGGCTGCACGTGCGGAATTTTCAAGCCAACCATTTGGCCCGGCTCGTACGGTGTCCCGTAAATCGCGGCGGCGATGTCGTTGTTGTAAACGACGACCGAGGCGTTGATGCCGGCCTTGAAGAGTGGCACCTGCCAGATCGCCTCGCCGGTGCGAGCGTTGGCGCAGACCACGCTGCCGTCGCCGGTGGTCGCGTAAAAGACACGCCTGCCGTCGAGCCAGCCAAGCGCCGGCGAGGAGAAGCAACTGTCCTTGGGCCGGCTCCCCGGCTTGGCCGCCCAGACGAGTTCGCCGGTGAGTTTGTCGAACCCGTAAAAGCGATCCCACGGCGGGCCTTGCGCGCCCCAGTTGGCCATGATGCCGCGGGTGATGACCAAGTCGCGATCGACGACCGGCGTGGCGGTGCGGCCGTTCGGGAACGTCATCCGGCCCAGCGCCTCCATCAGCGAATGCTGCCAGAGCATTTCGCCGTCCGGCGTGAACGACGCGAAGAGCCCCTGCGTGCCTTGGAAGAACAAGTTGCCGGTCTCGGGATCGATCGTCGGGCTCGAGGCGGAGTAGCGCGTGTAAATAATGTCGCTCAGGAAATCATTGAACTTGTGCTCCCAAAGTTTCTCGCCGGTGTCGGCGTCAAAACAAAATACACCCTCCTGCAAGTTCGCGCCTTCGCCGAGATGGCCGACGACGAAAATCCGGCCGTTGGCCACCGTCGGCGTGGAGCGCCCGGGCAGATCGACCGTCCAGAGCGCGTCTTCTGTTTTGATGGAGTCCGGTAATTTTTTCTCGAGCGAAACGCCCGTCTGCAGTGGCCCGCGCATGTGGAGCCAACCCTCTACCGGGGCAGCCATCGCCACAGCAGCGGTGAGGCCCAATAAGGCTGTAAGTAGGTTTTTCATCTGAAAATCCTTGAAAAATCCCGCTTGGCCCAGCCAATCCGGGGTGAATTGACGGAAACCGAAACGGCGCGAAATCGTAGCTGGAAAGGTCGTCCATGCAACAAAATAATACCTACACGTATTATTTTGAGCCCCGCCGTCCTCCGCTTGGCCAAGCGGCCACCGGGTTAAATCACTGTGTCGTCCTGAATGACGGCGTTTTTTGGGATGATCACGATGCCTTCGCGGATGAAATAGTTTTCGCCGTCGAAATGTTCCGGCTTGTCGTCGGGCGTGATGACACAGTTGGCGCCGATGCGGGCGTTTTTGTCGATGATGGCTTGCTCGATGCGGGTGTTCTCGCCGACACCGATGCGCGGAATGCCTTTTTCGTCACTCTCCGCCTTAGAGGCGTTCGTCTCGTAAAAGTCCGACCCCATCAACACCGAGCGGTGTACCCGGCAACCGGGCGAGATGAGACAGCGAACGCCGATCAGGCTTTGGCTGATTCGCGAGCGGTCGATGATGCACCCGTCGGAAATCACCGCTTGGTCGATGGCTGCGCCGTTGATCTTAGAAGCAGGCATGAAACGTGGCCGGGTGTAGATCGGCGTCTCCATCTGAAAGAAATCAAACTTGGGGACCGTGCTGACCATGTCCAGGTTTGCCTCGAAAAAGGATCGGATCGTTCCGATGTCCTCCCAGTATCCCTGATAGACGTGAGAGAAAACCCGGTGCGTCTCGATGGCGCGGGGGATGATGTGCTTGCCAAAGTCGGTCATCTCGTTGTCGAGCAGCTCGGTCAGCGTTGCCCGCTTGAAAATATAGATGCCCATCGACGCGAGGTAATGGTCGCCGCCCGCCTCGAGCCCCTGCTCGGCAACCTGCGCATCGGAGAGCCGGAGAGAGTCGAGCAACTCCGGCGTGCCGGGTTTCTCGACGAACCGGCTAATCCGGCCGTCCACGTCGTTGTGCATGATGCCGAACGCCTTGGCCAGTTCCCGGCCAACCGGGATGGTCGCCACGGTCAGTTCCGCCTCCTTTTCGATGTGCGCCGCGATGATGTCGCGGAAGTCCATCCGGTACAGTTGATCCCCGCTCAGGATCAGGAGGTGCTCAAAGTCGTTGTTCAGCAGGTGAATCAGGTTTTTGCGGACGGCGTCGGCCGTGCCCTGATACCACGTGTCGCTGGTCGGCGTCTGCTCGGCCGCCAATATCTCCACAAACCCGCGCGAAAAGTGGTCAAACTTGTACGAGTGCGAAACATGGCGGTGCAGCGAGGCGGAATTGAACTGCGTCAGCAGATAAATCTGGTTCAGCCGTGAGTTGATGCAGTTGGATATGGGGATGTCCACCAAGCGATACTTCCCGGCCAGCGGCACTGCCGGCTTCGAGCGCTCCTGGGTCAACGGGAACAGGCGTGCTCCCTGTCCGCCGCCCATCACGACGGCCAACACCCGTGCCTTCCCTGCTCTGGTGACTACCTCTGACATTACGGATGAACGAATGAACCGCGTTGGTTCTACGCTTGGCCAAGCTGAAGTTCAAGCAGGTTACGTCCCCCTTGGCCAAGCTGCGAAGTGGTGCCGGCCGGCGCTCAGTCGACGGCCTTGAACGAATCTTGCTGGATGAAGTTGCGGTTATCAACCAACGCCCGGTGCAGGGCGTATTGAATGTTGCCCAGCTTGTCGACGGTGCTCATGGATTTGCCGTCTTCGCCCTCGATGTCAGCGGCCTGGGCCTGGGCGGTATCGAGCATCATCTGGTTGGCGGACACTTCGCCGATGTGCTGAATCAAGTGCTCGGCATCCTTTCGCAATGCCGGGATGTCCCGCTCGACGATGGCCTCCTTCTCGTTGGCCAAAAGATTGTCGCGCAGGGAAATCAGGTTGCCGAACAGGTCGCCGCCCGTCCGGAAATCCTTCACCAAACCAATCGCACCGGTGGTTTCAGTGTTCTCACCGGGAATGTCGGTCGTCACCGTGAAACCACTGCCGAGATCCTCCACGGCGGCATCGGTGGTGCCTTGATAGTTGACCTCGGTGATTTTCCCTCTGGCACCTTTTTTTCGCCCGCCTGGCCAAGTTACTCGGCGACGAGTTGCAGGATGCCCCCCAGCGGGTCGCGTTTTGTCGGCGGGTTTGACACCAGCGGCAGCAGGTACAGTTCGCCCTCGGCATCCTCACCAAAACTGGCGATCTGGTAAATTTTGCCCTGCTGCTGGTGGATGGTGCCGTGCTCGGTCGCCTTGCCGTCTTTTTGGCGAACGGCAAAAATCAGGCCGGTGACGAAGTCGCCGTAAACGTACGCTCCCCGCAGCGCCGGAATCGCCTTGCCACGATAGACGTAGCCGCCGGTGATGCTCACACCGTAGCCGTGCCCGGGAAACTTGCTCTCCTTCTCCACGCCGGCGTGGTGCGCGTACTCGATCACCGGGTCGATCCAGTCTCCCTTGGCCGGGCCGTCCTCCTTGAACTTGTGAAACGACTCGCGGATGTTCCAGCCGTAGTTGCCGCCGCGCGTGATGAGGTTGACCTCCTCCCACTTGTTCTGCCCGACGTCCGCCGCCCAGAGGTCGTGGGTCTCGCGGTCGAAACTCATGCGCCAGACGTTGCGCAGGCCGTACGCCCAAATCTCCCCGCGCGTGTCGTCCTTGCGCCCGGCGAACGGGTTGTCCGCCGGGATGCCGTACGCCAGCTTGCCGGTGCGGGTATCAACGTCGATGCGGAAAATCTTGCCCAGCATCGTGCCCAGGTTTTGCGCGTTGTCATGCGGGTCGTTGGCCTTGCCGCCGTCGCCCGAGGCGATGTAAAGCTTGCCGTCCGGCCCGAACAAAATCACGCCGCCGTTGTGGTTCCAGTACGGCTGCGGGAACTCGAGCAGGATGCGCTCCGACTTCATGTCGGCCCGGTTCGGGTGCGCCTTGGCCACGGTGAACTCGCTGACGACACTGCGCTTGGGCTCCTGCTGCGAGTAGTAAACGTAAAACTTCCCGTTGGCCGCAAACTGGGGATGGAACGCCATGCCCAGCAGCCCCTCCTCGTTTTCGCGCCACGGCTTGCGCTCGCTGATGTCAAAAAACACTTCGCGCTTGGGCTTGGCCGCGTTTTTGTCCTTCGGCAAAATGATGATGGCCCCGCCTTGCTCGAGGCAGAACAACCGCCCGGAACCGTCCGGAGCCGTCTCAAGCCAAAGCGGACGAGTCGATTCGAGCCCCTCCCAAACCGGCTTCAGCCCGACCTTGGGCAGTTCCGCCCGGGTGGCGGCCAATCCGACCACCAGCGATAATCCAACAGAGAAAAAACGCAATTGCATGCGCGGAGTAAACTTGCTGAAGTCGCCCAAGTCAATCAGTTGGGTAAAAGGCGATGTCAGGATTCGTCGTCGTCAACCGTTCTTTTTATAGTGGCGCTTTCTGAACAGGACATTTTGAAGCGGCTGATGAGCCAGCGCGACCGCGTATCGGCAGCGGCCTGGCTGGTCGTCCGGGACGCGCACACGGCCGAGGATATTTTTCAAAATGTCGCCCTCAAGGCGATGAGCAAGCCGATCTGCTTCGAGACCGACGGCGCGCTGCTTTCGTGGGCGTTTATCACCGCCCGGCGCGAGGGCATCGACTGGCTGCGCCGCCGGAAGAACGAGCCGGTGATTCTCGACGAAACGCTCCTCGAGCAACTGGAGCGGGAGTGGGCGGATGAAGCGCTTGGCCAGGCCGGTGGCCGAAGCCAGGCGCTGCGCGACTGCCTCGAGGATTTGCCGGCCAAGTCGCGTGACCTGCTCAAGCGGCGCTACTTCGACGGACACGCCTGCGAGGCGGTGGCGGAGCAACTCGGCGCCCGGCTCGACGCGATTTACAAACGGCTCTCCCGGCTGCATCAGGCCTTGAAAAAGTGTATCGAAACCAAGCTGGAACAGCCGGCCGGCTGAACTATTTCAAAAAATGACATTGAGTGAGGAACAGAACGAACTTTTGCTGCGGCACTTGAACGGGCAACTCGGCCCGGACGAGGAGGCCAAGGTTGCCGACCTGCTGCGCGGCAATGCCGGGGCGCGCGCCTTCCTGCGGGCGGTCGCCGAGCAGGCGGTCGTCGTGGCCGACGTCGAGCGTCTCGATCAACACAAGCCCCAACCGGCCAAGGTTATCACGGCGGTTTTTCGCCCGTGGAAGTGGGCGGTTGCCGCTGCGGCGGCGTTCGTGTTGCTGGCGGCGTTCGTGATCGCCACCACGCCACTGAGGCACGCGGCAAAAGTCAGCGCCATTCTCGGCCCCTGCCAGTACATCGCCGCCGACGGCAAGGTGCGGGACGAAGTGAAAGTAGGCACCGTGCTGCGCGTCGGCGATACGATCCGGACGCGCTCGAGCAGCGCTTGGGTGAAGCTGGACTTGAACGGCGGTTCGCTGATGACCATCGCCGGGCGCTCGCGGCTGCGGCTGCTCAACGTCGATGGCCGGCGCGGGTTTCAACTGGCCTACGGGAATCTTTGGGCAACGGTGGCGCAATCAGCCGGGGCCAGGCCGGTCTCGATCCAGACGCCGACAGCCACGGTCGAGGCCAAGGTCGCGCAGTTCGATGTCGAGGCTCACTCCATGACGTCGATCGTGCGGGTGAACAGCGGCACGGCAAACGTCGTGCGGCTGGCCGACGGCCAAGCGGCGGACGTTGTGGCGGATCACCAGGCCGTCGTCTCCGCAAGGCGCAGCCGGCCGTTCGCCGTGGCGCGCCAGCCAGAACCGGTCAACGAGTGGAGCTGCCGCCTGATCGCCGGTTCCGGGGCGGTGATCGGCAAATGGCTGCCGCCGGATGAAAAAAACAGCGTGCGGCTGGGGGCCATCCCGCTGCTCATCGGCAAAAAGACCACCATTTTCGTGGCCAACTTCTCGGTGCAGTGCAGCAGCTCGCCGCCGGTGTTGATAGAGAGCGGCTCGAGGGTTCGCATCCGGGGCACCACACGGACAGAGGGGCCGGTTTATTTCGGCATCACGACCCAGCGGATCAAGGGAGTCTTTTTCGGCAAGTACACTGCCAAGGTCGAGGTCGGGGCGCTTGGCCAAGCGGGCGAGCCGTGGCAGGTCGAGGTGCGGCTCAGCCAGTTTAAGCCAGAGGCCAAGCATCTGCCCGGTTCTCCGGCTGGCATGGAGCTGGCTGACATCTGGATTGTGTCGCCCGAGGAAAACGCCGAGCTGGAAATTCACAGCGTCAAGTTCCTGCCAAGGGAGGTGGGGCAATGAACTACAGCGCATCGGTCGTTGATGAAGTCGCACCGGCCGGGTCGAAAGCGCCGCCTCCAGCGCGAGTTGCTGAAGCCGCAGCGCTTGGCCAGGCGGAAAAGGAAGCGCGGCGCGCCGAGAGCCGGCGCCTGGCCATTGCAGCGCAGAGTGGTTGCATCGAGTCATTCGAGTCGCTGGTCGGGCAGTTCGAGAAACCGCTGTACCACTTTCTATTGACCAAGACCCGCAACCACCACCAGGCGGAGGATTTGCTGCAGGACACCTTCCTCATCACCTACCGCAAACTGGACCGGTTCAACCCCGCCTACCCTTTTTCCTCCTGGAT
Source organism: Verrucomicrobiota bacterium (assembly GCA_015658765.1). Taxonomy (GTDB): domain Bacteria; phylum Verrucomicrobiota; class Verrucomicrobiia; order Limisphaerales; family UBA1096; genus UBA1096. Next base: position 8,067 of record DQOE01000204.1, read on the forward strand.
TTTCACCATCGCAAACCGGCTGGCCATTAGCCATTACCGGAAACAAAAACCATTGGTGGAAGAGGTTGAGGTTGCCATCGAGACGACCGCGAGCGGCGAGGTGATGGAGCAGGAGTGGGCCCGCTCGCTATGGGCCCATGCCAAGCGGCTGCTTACGGAAAACCACTTCACCGCCCTTCGGCTTTTTTACAGCGAAGGCATGACCATAGACGAGGTGGCGGTTGCCATGGAGAGAAAGCCCAACTCGGTGAAAGTCTGGTTGCACCGCGCCCGCAAAAGGCTTGCCCGAGAGTTAAACCCAAGACCTTCTGTGCCATGAACATACTCTATACAGCCATCGCTGGAATCCTGATGGCTTCCGGATTGCAACGACCGGTCTTCGGGATGGAGGCCGAGGAAAACCCATACCTCGCAATCGTCACGCGCAACGCCTTTGACTTGACCGACACGCCGCCTGACACGCAACAGAAAGCGCCCGAACCACCCAAGGTAAATGACATAAAACTTACGGGTATTTATCTACGAAACGGTATTGAACGCGCTGCATTAGCCTTGATGAATCAGGATAAAAAAATCACCAAGCCCACTTACCTCCAATTGGCGGTGGGGGAAAAGCAGGGGACCATTGAGATCAAGGCGATCGACAAACTCGCCGGCCGGGTGACATTGCTGCAGCTTGGTTCAGAGCGGGAACTCAACTTCAAGGCTGACGGCTTCAAGACTGCCGTATCCAAGGCCCCGCGTACTTCTTCCTCTAAAAGTTCCTCCTCCAAGTCCAGATCATCAAGTGATGCTGCCAGAAGAGCGGCTGAGATCAAAGCAGCCATCGAACGCAAAAAAGCAGAAAAAAAGGCCGCCAAACCTAAAGGGGATGACAAGAGCGCGAA
>DQOE01000346.1 GCA_015658765.1 Verrucomicrobiota bacterium
ACGGCGACCGCCAGCGAAGGATCGTTCACGCCCGTGTGCTGGGAGGACTCGGGGAGGGTGATGTCCACCTCGATGCCCGGCTTGAAAACCATGGAGGTGTGAAACAACAAAAGGGGCAACATCAGGAACAGCACCCCGACAAACGGGGCGAAGTCCAGCCGCCCGTGAAAGGGCCGAATGCTTCCCTGGTTGTTCATTTGTCGCCGGCCTTGGGTGCCGCCTTGCGGGCCGCCCGGGACTTGGCCAGGCCGGCCGACTTGGCCGGCGGCATTTCCACGGTGATGATGTTGAGGATCTCCGACGAAATCTTGTCGATATCCACGGCCAAGTCATTCTTGCGGCCGACGAGATAGTTGAAGGCGATGTAGCACGGAATCGCTATGGCCAGGCCAAGCGCCATGCAGATCAAGCCCTCCCAGATACCGTCGGCCAGCGTCTTGGCCAAAACCCAGTTGCCCTCCTGCCCCACGCCACGAAAGATGCGGATGAATCCCAGCACCGTCCCGAGCAGGCCAAGCAGCGGGGAAATCTGCGCCATGGTGCCCAACATGTTCAGCCGTTTCTCGAGTCGCGCCACCTCGACCCGCTTGTTGTCATCGAGCAACTCGCGAAGCTGCTCCCGCGACAATTCGCGGTTGAGGATGGCCATCTTCGTCATCCGAGCCACCGGCCCCGGCGTGGCGTCGCAAATCGCCACCAACTCGACGATGTTGTAGTTGTTTTTGAGATTGGTCCGGATCCCGGCGATGAACTCCGTGGTGTTGATCTGGACACGGCGATAATTCAGCACGCGCTCAAGGAACGCCGTCACCGCAAACGCCGAGACCAACAGCAGCACCCAAACCATGGGGCCGCCCTGCCTCAACAGCTCCCACGCGGTCTGTACCTCCCCCCCCTGCGCGAGGACAAAAAAGTTCATGCCTCGTTATAGGCTTCCCGGGCGGTGATTTTCAAGGCTGGGAATCAACGGGTTTCCCCGCTTGGCCAAGCGCACTGTCACTTGCCGCCGGCCGGCCGGCCGATGCACCACAGGCTCTTGTGGGTTCGCAGGTAGATCGCTCCGTCCGACACCGCCGGCGTCGAGTTCGAGTACTCGCCCAACGGGTTGCTTGCCAACAGCTCGAACTTCGGGCTGGCGCGCACCACGTGCGTGTCGCCGGACTGGTTGGTCACGTACACCCTGTCGCCAACCAGCACAGGCGAACCCCACACGCCGGGATCACTCTTCGTCGCGGGCAGCCGCTCGGTGTAAACTGTCCCGCCGGTTTTCAGGTCGAGACACGTCATGAAGCCGGACATGTTCACAAAATAGGCATGCCCCTCGTGCATGACCGGCGTGGCGATGCGGTTCTTCTTCGCGCGCGCCTCGTGCCATAGCCGCTTGGCCGTCACGTCGCCGCTGCCGCCCGGCTTCACCGCGAGCGACGCGCCGAAGTAGCCGCCCATCGCCAGCACGACGTTGCCGTCGTAAACCGGCGACGTGTACACGAGTGGGTTCAACCCGTCGCAACGCCACAGCTCGCTGCCGTCCTCCGGGTTGACTGCGCGCAGCGTGTTGGCCTCGCTGACGACCAGTTCCGCGCGTCCGTTCGCCCTGATAATGATCGGGGTGCTGAACGAGCCTGTCATCCCGCCTTCGCGCCCGCGAAAACCGTCCACGCGATCGAGGTTGTCGCGCTCCTCGACCTTGCGTTTCCAAACCGTGCTGCCGCTCAGCTTGTCGAGCGCGTACAGCATCGAGTGCGGGCCGGGGCCGTGATAAAGAATGCACACGTCGCCGAACAACACCGGCGAAGTGCTGCTGCCCCACTCGTGTTCCTGCGGCCCAAGGTCGCGATGCCAGAGTTGCTGTCCATCGAGGTCGTACGCGGCGACTCCGGCCGAGGCGAAGTTGGCCACCACGATGCGGCCGTCGGTCGCCGGCGAACCGGAGCAGTACGGGTTGGTCTTGTGGGTGGTTTCCTTCTTGGCGTGGGTGACGCCACTGCGCCAAAGCAGCTCGCCGGTGCGCTTGTCAAAACACATAACCGTGCGACGCTTGTCGGCGTCAGTCGCCTGCGTGATGAACACCTTGTCGCCCCAGACAATCGGCGAGCTGTTGCCGCGATCCGGCAGCGGCGCGCGCCAGCGGACGTTCTGTTTCGTGTCCCACTTCAGCGGAACAGTTTCGCCCTTGGCCAAGCCGGAGCCGGCCAGGTCACCCCGCCACGACGGCCAATTGCCCGCGTGCACGCCCGCCGCCAAGGCGAGGCCAAGCCCGAACATGACGAACCCCGGGAATCGAGTGTTTGCGTTCATCCGGGGAGGCTATCGCGAAGCCTTGGCAAAGGGCAGGTTTTTTTTGGGAACGGCGAACGATCGGTAATTTCTGGAATGAAACGCAGAAATCGCAGGACCGCTGAGGGAGTTACAGGATCAATTTTGGGACACGGATTTCACAGGTTTTCAAAGAAAATCAAACTCCAAACTCTGTGTAAATCCGTAAAATCCGTGTCCTTATTCCTCTTCTGCGGCCCGGTTCATTTCAACGCGTCGAGGATGACTTTGGCCACTTCGCCGCCCAGGATGGCCGAGCCTCCCGGCGTGAAGTGCACGTTGGCCGGCAGCTGGATCTTCTCCAGCCTCGCGAGCGCGAACGAGTACAGGCCGTGAATCGGGACGCCGTGCTTTTGCATCACGCGCCTGGCGGCGGCGTTGTAGCTCACGACGTCTGACGGGATGCGCCGCGGACGAACCTTGGCCTCGGGCACCGGCGTGGTGTTGCGCCAGATGAGCTTGGCCCCGGTTTGCTTCAAGCGGCGAACGAGTGAGTCGAGATTCTTTTCGTACGCAGCCGGCAACACTTGCCGTTTGCCGTGCGGCATGAATTTCAAGTCGTGCAGACCCCAGTTGAAATGGATGACATCCCACTTGCCTTCGCCGAGCCATGAGTCGATCTGCACCAACCCGCGAATCGTCGGGCCGCCGTTGGTGGGGATGCGGTGCACGTTGGCTTTGCCCTTGAGCAACTCGCGCGTCGGCAGCGTGTAGCCGATGGAGATCGAGTCGCCGATGAGCAGCACGCGCGGCAAACCGGCCACGTCCCTGATCGGGGCCATCGGGTTGGGTCGCTTGGGTTTGGTGTTCTGCGCCTGGCCAAGCACGGGTAGCGCGAGCAATGTCGCGAACAACAGTGGGATCAACTTGGTTTTCATTTTGGTTTAAGCATGGTTTGCGGAGAAAATTCCGTCGGCCTCCTCGAGGGTTTCCTTCGAGCCAATGTCGTACCACGTGCCGGGCACGCTCCACGTGTAAACCGGCATCCGCGGGTAGAGCCACTGGATCAGCCGACCGGGTTGGTCGGGGTTGTTTCCGTCGGCGAGGTATTGGTCGATGAGCGGCAGCACCGCCCTGGGATAGTGATAAAGCGCAATACCGATCAGCGTCGACTTTGGCGCAGCCGGTTTCTCCTCAAAACTGGCGATGCAACCGTCGGCATCCGGCTCGACGACGCCGTACTTGGTGGCCTCCTCTAGGCTGCCGACGTCGTACACGCCGAGCACGGGGGCGTTCTTCTCCGCGCACAACCGGCCGTAATCGCCAAGTTTGTCGCTGAACAAATTATCGCCGGCAACCACGATGATGTCGTCGTCGATGCCTTGGCTTTTCAAGACCAAATGCAGGTCGCCGATCGCGCCGAGTTTGTTGTCGTCCCCGGTGGAATGGTCGTTCACGACCCGCACCGGCGCGGCAAAACCGGACGTGTCGCGTCTGCCGGCCCACGCCTCAAAATGGCCAGCGAATTTTTCGTTGGTCACGATGAACGCCTCGTCGATGGCGTCGATCGCCCCGAGGCTGGCCAAAACATGATCGACCATTGGCTTGCCGGCGACCGGCAGCAGCGGCTTGGGCTGGTTGAGCGTTAGCGGGTATAGGCGAGTGGCGTATCCGGCGGCTAAAATGATCAATTTCATCCTGGGCGGCGGAGCCTAAAAAGACCGGGCCGGGCCGTCAACGGCGGTGAAAAACAAAAATACCAAAAAAAATTGAAGCATATCCAGTCGGCGGACGTATGGGGTGACTCATCGTACTCCTTGTGGGGTACGGTGTGTTTTCATCGGGTTGGCCCTCGTCCGGTCGCAATGACTGGGCGGGGGCTCTTTTTGTGCGCTTGCCCTTTTCGAGGCCTCTACAAGAATCGCTTACTCTCTCCCTCGCCCCTGCCCTATCCCGCTGGGAGAGGGAGCCGCGCACTTCGTCCTTCGACTTCCTTGTTCGGTGTTCGATATTGGGTTTTCCCAGCCCTTGCCCTGTTCGGGCTACTTCACCTCGAATAATTCATCCCCGGCGAAGCTGACATCCCCGATTCCCGGTGGGCCGGGAAATACCACGGTCACGTCTTTTTTACCTTTCCCTGCATTGGCGGGAATTTGCAGCGTGCCGCGAATACTCGTTCTCGATGTGCGGGACAATCCTGTCAGGTCAATTTCCCCGATACTTACTCTCGAGGGCCGGATTTGCAACGGCGGCAACGGCGGTTGTGCATTGCCGTTTAACGTCACGGTCACCGTCAATCGTTTCCCCACCAAGCCGCTTCCCGGAGTGACGCGGGTAACGCCTCCGCCTACAGGTGGGTCGCCTCCACCTCCCGGTTGGCCACCTCCGCCTCCACCAGCCGCATTGGGCGTGCCGTGGTACTTGGCTAAAAAATACGGGAACTCCGCAGTGACAAAATAGCCGTAGTCAAACCCGAAGAAACTTACCTCGTCGAACGTCGCGCCGCTTGCTAGCTCCACCTTGTTCAAGGCGCGACCGTTGCATTCATCTAGCGTGCGCCCCTTGCGCTTGGCCTCGTAATTATAATTGTCCCATGCGTAGGTGGAATTGGCGCCCCCCTCGATGACCTCCTCCCGGTAGTCGGCGTCCGGCTCGTAGCCGCTGACCTCCTGCCAACCGAACGCCTCGTCGCCGGTCTCGCCGTGAACGCCCTTGTAGCGCGCGATAATCGGGTAGCCGTCCAGCGCGAAGCCGATGATGTTGTAATGCTCCTCCGTGCCGTCCGGCGCCACAAACATGCAGGTCGGTGCAAAGTGAAAATGATAGTCCGCCTGCCCACCGGTGTGGCCGTGGCAGTAGTCGAGGATGCCGTTGATGTATGGGTCGCCGTACGGATGCGGAATCTGCGCCTCGTTCGGCCCGTAGATTGGCAGCCCCGCCGTCGTGATCGCCACCGTGCCGAGCAGCGGAATCTGCGTCAGCTCATCCGCTGGTTCAGGGAAACGAGGTATCTCCCAATCGAAGTTCTGCCCACGCAACCCGTTCGGCGTCGTGGTGACAAACTCGAACGTCGGGATGCCGTTGCTTTCGACGATGATCGAGTCGTCGTCGAACGACACCGCCAACTCCGGAT
>DQOE01000268.1 GCA_015658765.1 Verrucomicrobiota bacterium
AGTTTTACTGAAAGTATTGGGACGTGTTTTCGCAAGTACGTAGATGTTAATGGAAGAGGTTCTCGGTCGGAGTTCTGGTATTTCCAGCTTTTTCTATTCGTACTAACTACAATATCACAATTCATCGATTCAGCTGTTTTTGGAACTGGATTCGGGGAAACAGGTACAGTTTATATGGTGGTTGCGCTGGGAACACTCTTGCCCGCTATATGCGCTACCGTTCGCAGGTTGCATGATGTGAATAAAAGCGGTTGGTGGATTCTAATAATTTTTACCTGTATCGGAATAATTCCATTAATTATTTGGGAAGCTACCAAGGGCACCTCTGGTTCAAATGAATATGGTGACGACCCCTTGGGAACAGAGCAATCTGAGTAAAAACAGTCTTATCCCGTAAGCTGCTTCCCTTCAGCTTTTAATTCTTCAGCCGTCTTGCAGCCGTGTTTGCGGAGGAGGTCGGTGAGTTCATGGTTTTCGCGAGCCAAAGCGCTTGGCCAAGTGGTATGTCAACCAAGGTGCCAGTGCGCCGACGAATGCACCTCCGAAATACAAAATCATTCCGAAGATGCTGCTGGCCGCTCCGACATCGTAACGTAAGAAATACTCGTAATTGTTATGCAGAGACAGGCCCAGTTCCATGGCAACCACCACCCCGCCCAAGAAGCTGAAAAATGCCGTAATTGGCGTGAGGATTATCAGAATGACGTATCGCATAGTTTTGTCTTAGCCAGAACCCGTCAGCGTTCAAGTGGTGGAGTGGGTTGTTTTAAGGAACGTAAGGCAGACTAAAGAACGGCTGCGATTGTTGTGATTCACAACTCGCCCAAAGCTCAGCTTTTCTGTTTATGTTTGTAACGGATTTCTTGTGCTTTCTTGGCTTCAATAACCGGCCTTGTAAGCAAGCCGATTTCAATACCGGCACAAATTGGGTTGCAACCCGAACCGGCGGCGGGACAGTCTGCCGCCGCACGGATGCCCGATCCCAACCCGAAAACATCACCCCTGCCCCGGCTGCTGGCGCTTGGCTTTGCGCTGCTCTTCATCGCCGCGGTGCCTTGGTATTGGGCGGACGGCGGCGAACAGCCGCTGGTGCTTGGCATGCCGCTTTGGGTGGCGGTGAGCACGGGGGTTTCGTTTCTGATTTCCTGCCTAGCGGCTTGGGCGGCGTTTCGCACTTGGCCAAGCGACGATGACGACGCGGAGGGCGGCTCGTGAGCAACATCCCGCTTGGCCCGGCGGAGCTTGGCTTCATCGCTGTTTATCTCCTGTCGCTGATCGGCATCGGTTACTGCGGCATGCGCGCACGCACCGAGAACTCGCTCAAGGATTTTTACCTCGCCGGCTCCGGCGTCGGTTTTCTGGTTTTGGTGCTGACGCTCTACGCCACGCAGTACAGCGGCAACACGCTGTTCGCGTTCACCGGCAAGACGTATCGCATCGGCTACGCCTGGCTGATGAGTGTGCATTTCATGATGGCGATCATTGTCGTGTACCTCGTGTTCGCCCCGGGACTGCATCGCTTGGCCAAGCGCGAGAGTTTCATCACGCCGGCGGATTTCCTCGAGCACCGTTTCAGCCATCGCCCGTACACGGTGCTGGCCTCGATCACGATGGTGGTGGCCATTGGCAATTATCTGCTCGCCCAACTCACGGCGATGGGGCTGCTGCTGCAGGGCATGACCACGTTCGAACCGCAGACGGCGTTCGTCGCCGGGGTGATTCTGCTCGCGGTGATCATGCTGGTTTACGAGACACTCGGCGGCTTTCGCGCCGTGGCGTGGACGGATGTGATCCAGGGTGGCATCTTGATGGTGGGCTTCGCGATTCTGCTTTTCGTCGTGCTCGATCACTTCGGCGGGCTGGCCAAAAGCTTCGAGACGCTGAAAGAAGCCAAGCCGGAAAAGGTCGCCGCGCCGGACGCGCTGACGATCCGCCGCTGGTTCAGCTACATCGTCGTGGTGGGCATCGGCGGCGCGCTTTACCCGCAGGCGATCCAGCGCATTTACGCCGCGCGCAGCCAGCGCGTGCTGCGCAACGGCGTCGCCACGATGGCGTTCCTGCCTCTGACAGCGTCGTTGATCGCGGTGTTCGTCGGCGTCACGGCGGCGGCATCGCCGGAGTTGGCCACGCTGACCGACGCCGACTCCGACCGCGTATTCGGCGAGGTCTGCCGGATCGTGATGGACGAGTCGCCGTTCCACCGCTGGCTCATCGTGGTGCTGCTCGCCGCAGTGCTGGCTGCGCTGATGTCCACCGCCGACTCGGTGCTGCTCTCCGTCTCGTCGATGCTGACGAAGGATATTTATCACCGCCAAATCAACCCCGCCGCCAGCGAGGCCAGGCTGACGCTCATCGGCAAGTCGATGTCGTGGGTTGTCGTGGCGATCATGGCCGCGATTGCCATTTACCTGAACTCGCTCGAGAACAAGCCGACGCTCGTGAAGCTGATGGATATGAAATTCGACATGCTGATGCAGCTTGGCCCCGGCTTCATCCTCGGCATGCACTGGCGCGGCATGAAACCAAGCGCGCCGTTCTGGGGTCTCGTCAGCGGCTTAGCGCTGGTTTTCGCGCTGTACCCGGTTGGCACGCTGACGAACTGGGGGATCCACGCTGGCGTGTTCGGCCTGGCTTTCAACTTGTTGGTGGTTGTCGCACTCTCCAAATGGCCGCTTGGCCAAGCGCGATCAAAGGGTGTGCTTGAAACTTGACCCTTGAAACTAGAGACTCCCCGGACATGAACCGTATTGCTGCACTGTTTATGCTGCTTGGCCTCGTTGCCGGTGTGTGTGCCAGGGAGTACCGCGTCGACCGCACTCGGGACATCGTTTACAAGGAGATCGACGGCAAAAAACTCAAGCTTAACGTCTTCGTGCCGAAAGGCGACGGCCCCTTCCCCGCCGTGCTTGTCGTCCACGGCGGCGCCTGGCGGGCGGGCTCCCGAACCCAGCTCACCATGTACGCCAAGAGCCTCGCCCGGCGCGGTTTTTCCTGTTTTGCAATCAACTACCGCCTCGCGCCGAAACACAAAAGCCCCGCGCAAATCGAGGACTGCCGCGACGCCGTCCGGTGGATTCGGCGAAATGCAGCCGATTACAAGACCGACCCCGGCCGCATCGGCGCAATCGGCTACTCTGCCGGCGGCCATCTGGTCTCGCTGCTTGCCACCACCGGCCTGTCGAAAGAGGACGACCCGAAGGGCGTCGGCACAAAAATCACCGCTGCAGTCGCCGGGGGCACACCAACCGATTTTCGAACTAACCGAGAAAATTCCAAGATGCTCTCCTATTGGCTAGGGGGCTCGCTCAGCAATAAGCGGCAAATCTATCATTCGGCGTCGCCCACCGCTTTTGTCGACAAGGACGACGCGCCGATTTTCTTCTTCAACGGCTCAGCAGATATGCTCGTGCCGGTGAAAACCCATCCTACCGTGGGCTACGCCGGCCCGACCGCCCTGCATACGGCGCTCAAAAAGGCGGGCGTCGAGACCGACTTGCACATCATAAAGGGCGCCGGCCACTTCTTTGCCATTTTCAACAAAACCGCACTCGAAGCCGGCTACGTGTTTCTCGACAGGCACCTCAAAGGCTCCAACAAACTCCGGGTCTTCCTGCTCGCCGGCCAGTCCAACATGCAGGGACAGGGCGTCGTCGATTTTGATCATCCGGAATATTACAACGGAGGCAGGGGCATCCTGAAAAACGTGATGAAAAAATCGGAACACATCCACCTCTACAAACACATCGTCGATGACAGGGGCGACTGGGTGGTGCGCGACGATGTCTTTGTCCGGCACCAAACCGGGGACGAATTGAAGACCGGCGGACTGACGGTCGGCTTCACCGGCTACGGAGGCAAACATCATATCGGGCCGGAATTTCAGCTCGGCCACCTCGTCGGCGAGGCTTACGACGAACCGGTGCTGCTCATCAAGACAGCGTGGGGCGGCAAAAGCATCCACAAAGATTTTCGCCCGCCCAGTTCCGGCGGCGTCACCGGCGAATTCTATCAAAAAATGCTCGCCGAATACCGTGAGGGCCTGGCCAATCTGGGCGATGAATTCCCGCAGTTGGCCAAGCGCAAACCAGAACTCAGCGGCTTTGTCTGGTTCCAGGGCTGGAACGACATGTTCGACGACGATGCATTGAAGGAATACGAAGCCAACCTCATCAATCTCGTCAAGGATGTGCGAAGGGAATTCAGGCAACCTGACCTGCCGGTCGTCATCGGCGAACTCGGCAACGGCGGCCCCAAGGCCGGCAAAAACATGCTCGCGATTAGGACCGCACAGAAGGCCGCCACGGCGGCGCTTGGCCCAAACACAACGTTCGTGCAAACCACACAGTTCGCCCGGCCAGCCAAGGAGTCGCCGAACGTCGGCCACGGCCATCACTGGTTCGGCAACGCCGAGAGTTACTTTCTCATCGGCGACGCGCTTGGCCGGGCGCTGCTCAAGCTGACCGTCAAATAATTTCAACATACCCACAATGACAAAACAAATGATACTCGCGATCGCACTCGTATCGAGTGCGCTTGGCCAGGCTGTGGCCTGGGACGATGAGAAAAAGTTTTACGATCCGATCGTGAAAAAACTCGAGGGATGGACGATCAAGGTCGATCCCAAGCTTCTCAAAAATGAGAACAACGAATTAAAGAGCCAGGTTTTCACCGCGCTGGCCAACCACCTGCAGCGGATCAAATATATCCTCCCCGAGGCCAAGGTGAAGGCGTTGCAAAAGCTGCCGATCTGGCTGGATCACCACTACGAGCCGCTTGGCTCGATGCAGTATCACCCGGGCGTCACATGGCTCCGCGCGAACAAGCATGATCCGCGTCTCGTGAAACACGTCCACATCCCCCGCGCCAAGGCGCTGCTGAACCGCGGCCAATGGGCCAAGCACCCGTACGTGATCCTGCACGAGTTGGCGCACGCCTATCACGACCAAGTGCTCGAGAACGGCTTCCAAAACAAGGCCGTCCGCGATGCATACAAAAAAGCCAAGGCCAAGGGCGCCTATGAAAAAGTGCTGCTCTACTCCGGCCGAACAGTGAAGCATTACGGCCTGACAAACCAAATGGAGTACTTCGCCGAGTGCACCGAGGCGTACCTTGGCGTGAACGATTTTTATCCGTTCGTCCGTGCCGAACTCAATGAGCACGACCCGGGAATGTTTCAACTCCTGAAAAAAATCTGGGGTGAGGTAAAGTAGCCGCTTGGCGGGGCGGAGGCAACTCAGACCTGAGCCAGCCCGACGGCCTTGGCGCGCTTGGTTGCCTTCCGGCGGTCGTTGGCGTCGAGTATGCGCTTGCGAAAACGCAAATGGTTCGGGGTGACCTCAACCAGTTCGTCGTTGTCGATGTACTCGATGGCGCGCTCGATGGAGAAGAGGATTGGCGGCGTCAGCAGGATCGCCTTGTCCGCGCCGGAGGAGCGCATGTTGTCGAGGTGCTTGGCCTTGGTCGGGTTCACCGGCAGGTCGTCGCGACGCGGGTTTTCGCCGACCACCTGACCGCCGTACACCCCGTCTCCCGGCGCCACAAACAAGCGGCCGCGCGCCTGCAGCACGTCCAGCGCGTAGGCCATGGCGGCGCCTTTTTCCATGCTGACCAGCGTGCCGGTCTGGCGCGTGACGAGGTCGCCGCTGTACGGCCGGTACTCGAGAAACGAGTGGCTCATCACGCCGTTGCCGCTGGTGAGGGTGACGAGGTCGCTCTCGAAACCGATCAGCCCGCGCGTCGGGATCTCCGCCGTGACGGTCACGCCGGCGGTGTGATGCTCGATATTCGAGATCTTGCCCAAGCGCTTGCTGAGCGTCTCCATGACGGTGCCGAGATGCGCCTCCGGCACCTCGACCCAAATCTGCTCAAACGGCTCGTTTCGTCTGCCGTCGATCTCCCTGTACAAAACGGTCGGCCGCGACACGAGCACCTCAAAGCCCTCGCGGCGCATCGTCTCGAGCAGCACGGCGATCTGCATGCTGCCGCGAGCGTCCACGAGGAAGCGGGTGCTCTCGCTGGTGTCGTGCACGCTGATGGAGATGTTGGACTTGGTCTCGCGCTCGAGCCGCGCGCGGATCTCGCGTGAGGTGACTTTTTTGCCGTCGAGCCCGGCGAGCGGGCCGTCATTCACGGAGAACTCCATCTGCACGGTGGCGGGATCGATCTCGAC
>DQOE01000225.1 GCA_015658765.1 Verrucomicrobiota bacterium
AGGCCGATGCCCTTGGGCGCGCGCAGCTTGTGGGCGGAGAGGGAGAGGAAATCGACGCCGAGCGACTGCACATCGATCGGGAGTTTGCCAGCGACCTGAATGGCGTCGGTGTGGAACAACACGCCGCGGCTGCGGCAGATCGCCGCAAGTTCCTCGACCGGGAACAACACGCCGGTTTCGTTGTTCGCCCACATGAGCGAGACGATCGCCGTGTCGGGCCTGATCGCATCCTGCAAATCGCAGAGATCGATGCCACCGTCGAGGTCAACCGGCAGGAACGTTGCCTCGTAACCGCGCTTTTCGAGTTGTCCACAAAACTTGATGTTGGCCGTGTGCTCCACCGCCGAGGTGATGACGTGCCGCTTGGTTGGGTTGCAATGAAGCGCGCTTTGGATGGCGGCGTTGTTGCTCTCGGTGCCGCAACTGGTGAAGACGATGTTGCGCGGGTCGGCGCCGATGAGCTTGGCCACTTGTTCGCGGGCCTCGGCGATCATGCGGGCCGGCGCGTTGGCGAGATCATACGCGCTCGACGGGTTGCCCCAATGCTCGGTGAGGCACGGCAACATCGCCTCGACGACCTCGGGCGCGACCCGCGTCGTGGCGTTGTTGTCGAGATAAACCAGTCGTTCGTTGCTCATCGGTTTGGCCAAGCGTTTGGCCGCTCAGACGTTGAATTTAAACAGCATCACGTCGCCTTCCTGCACGACGTATTCCTTGCCTTCCATTCGGTAGACACCCTTCTCGCGGGCAGCAGCAATCGAGCCACACGCGGTCAGGTCGGCGTACGATACGGTCTCTGCCTTGATGAAGCCACGCTCAAAATCGCCGTGAATCACGCCGGCCGCCTTGGGCGCGGTGTCGCCGATGTGAATCGTCCAGGCGCGCGTCTCCTTTTCGCCGGTGGTGAAGTAGGTTTGCAGGCCAAGCAGCGAGTACGACTTGTGGATCAGCTGCCCGGCGCCGCTCTCGGCCACGCCCATTTCGGCGAGAAACTCATCCGCCTCTCCCTCGGGCAGATCCGCCAGCTCGCTCTCGATCTGTGCGCTGATTGCCACCGTTTCGCAGCCGTGATGCTCGGCGGCGTACCCGCGCACCTTGGCCAAGTGCGGGTGGGTGTCGGCATCCGCCAACTCAGTGTCCTTCAGGTTCGCGGCGAACAGCGTCGGCTTGGCCGAGAGCAGAAACAGCCGCTTGGCCAAGGCGGCCTCGTCGTCGCTCAACTCGCAGGTGATCGCCGGTTTACCCTCGCCAAGATGCGGCTCGACCTTGTCGATGACCGCCACCAGCGCCTCCGCCTCCTTGTCGCCGCGCTTGGCTTCCTTGTTCAGCTTGTCGCGCCGCCGCTGCACCGCCTCGAGGTCGGCGAGGATCAGCTCGGTGGAAATCGTCTCGATGTCGCGCACCGGATCGATGCTGCCCTCGACGTGATGAATGTCATCGTCCTCGAAGCAGCGAATCACGTGCACGATGGCGTCCACCTCGCGGATGTGGCTCAGGAACTGGTTGCCCAGCCCCTCGCCGGCGGAGGCACCCTTCACCAGCCCGGCGATGTCAACGAACTCGACGGAGGCCGGGATCAGCTCCGCCGAGCCGGAGATTTTTGAGAGAACTTCGAGCCGTGCGTCCGGCACGTTCACGACGCCGACGTTGGGGTCGATGGTGCAGAACGGATAGTTCGCCGACTCCGCCTTGCGGGTGCGGGTGACGGCGTTGAACAGGGTGGACTTGCCGACATTGGGCAGACCGACGATTCCGGCTTTCAGCATAAATTAATCTTCACTTGTTGCGGCAACGATCTGTTGCATTTTGTTTTTCAACTCCTCGAGGCCCAGGTCGAACGCGGCGGAGATTTCCACAATATCCACTTGGCCAAGCTTGGCCCGAAACGCCTTCAGTTTTTCCGGCGCGGGGGCCTCGTCCATCTTGTTCGCGGCGACGAGGCGCGGGCGCTTGAGCAGCGCCGGGTCGTACAGCTCCAGTTCGGTGAGCAGTTGCCCGTAATCGTCCCACGGCTCGCGCTCGTCGGTGCCGGCCATGTCGATCAGCAGCACGAGCACGCGGCAACGCAGGATGTGCCGCAGGAACGCGTGGCCAAGGCCGACATTGTCGTGCGCGCCCTCGATGATCCCCGGGATGTCGCACACGGTCAGCCGACTGTAATCGGCAAGCTCCACGATGCCGATATTCGGGTGCAGCGTGGTGAACGGGTAGGCGGCGATCTTCGGTTGCGCGGCCGAAATCGCACTGAGCAGGGTGGACTTGCCAGCGTTCGGGTAGCCGACGAGGCCGATCTCGGCAAGCAGCCGCAGCTCGAACCGGTAGCGGCCTTCCTCGCCGATTTCGCCGTCCTGTGCGAATCGCGGCGCCTGCCGGGTCGAGGTGGTGAAATGCATGTTGCCCTTGCCGCCGCGCCCCCCGGCGCACAGCACGAACTGTTGCCCGTGCTCCGTCAGGTCGGCGATGACTTCCGGCTCCTGCGGCACGGTCCCGGGCGACTCCTCCGGCACGGCTTCAAGATTGATCTCCAGCGCCTCCGCTTGGCCAAGCGAGCGGCGCAAGGGCACGTCCCGCTCCTCGGCGGTCGGCTCGGGCGGCGGGAGTTTCCAAACCATCGTGCCGCACGGCACCTTGACGATGAGTTTCTTGCCGCCGCGCCCGGTCTTGCCCTTGCCCTCGCCGGGGCGGCCGTCCTTGGCGTGGAGGTGCGGTGCGTAAAACTGGGCGATGAGATTGTTGATGTCGTGGTCGGCCTGCAGGATGACATCGCCACCCTTGCCACCGTCGCCGCCGCACGGCCCGCCCTTGGGCTTGAACGGTTCATGCGAAAACGCGAGGCAACCGTTGCCGCCCTTGCCGGCCCTGGCCTGGACCTTGACTGAATCGACGAACATTGTGGTGTGGGATAGCGGCCCGGCGTTGCGGCCGGATCAAAACAAAAATGGCGAGGCCAATTGCCCCGCCATCCGAAATCGTGGGTGCGTCCGCTTAATTCGCGGCGGCTTCCCCGGCAACCACGTTGACGCGGCGGCCGCCCTTGTCGAACTGCACGTGGCCATCGGCCAACGCGAACAGCGTCCAGTCGCGCCCCATGCCGACATTGCGGCCGGGGTTAAACTTGGTGCCTCGCTGGCGAATAATAATATTACCGGCGATCACTGCCTGCCCGCCAAATTTCTTCACACCCAGCCGTTTGCTTGCGCTGTCGCGACCGTTGCGGGAACTGCCTTGTCCTTTTTTATGTGCCATGACTTATGCGCTGATTTTGTTAATCTTGATAAGGGAAAGATCCTGCCGGTGGCCGTTCTTGTTGCGATACCCTTTGCGTCGTTTCATCTTCCAAATAACGAGCTTTTTGCCTCGGGTGTGCTTGACCACTTCAGCCTCGACCTTGGCTCCCTCGATCGTCGGGGTGCCGATCTTCACTGAGCCGTCCTGATTCACGAGCAACACGTTATCAAGGGTCAACGCGCTTCCCGCCTCGTCACCGACACGGTTCACCTCAATGGTGGTGCCCTCGGTCACTTTGTATTGTCTGCCTCCGGTTTGAACTACTGCATACATCTCAAAAAGGCCGGGAACTAGACCAGAATCATCACTCCGTGTCAAACTCTGTTTCAGCTCTTTTTTCGGCTATTTTCCGCGGCTTTGGCCCGAACCGGCCTTGGCCGGCAAAAAAAGCTTCCGCTTGGCCAAGCGCTTGGCCAAGTTTATAGTCCGGCCCGCATGAAAACTCCATTTGCTTGGCTGACAGGGCTTGTTGCTTTTTTGCTCGCTTCCCCGGCAGACGCCTTGGCCAAGGCCACCGACCGGCCCAACATCATCTTTTTCCTGTCCGACGATCATCGTTGGGACCGCATGGGCTGCGCCGGGCATCCGTTTTTGAAAACGCCGACGATGGATCGCCTGGCCGCGCAGGGGGTGCGTTTCAGCAACATGTTCGTCACCACGTCGATTTGCGCAGCCAGCCGGGCCACCCTCCTGACCGGCCTTTACGAGCGGACACACCAGTACACCTTCGGCACGCCGCCGATCGCCGGCAAATTCAGTCAGGCGAGCTATCCGGCAGTGCTGCGCGGAGCCGGCTATCGCACCGGCTTCATCGGCAAGTTCGGCGTCAACATCGCCCAGGCCGACCGCGAGTCGATGTTCGACTCCTTCCAGCCAATTGGCCGCAACCCCTATTTGAAAAAGCAGCCGGATGGCTCGCTGCGCCACGAGTCCGAACTGGCCGGCGACCGCGCGATCGAATTCATCAACCAACAAAAGGGCGATGCCCCGTTTTGTCTGTCGGTCAGTTTCAACGCCGCTCACGCCGAGGATGGTGACAAGCGACCGGGCATCGGGCACTTCCCCTGGCCAAAGGCGGTTGACGGCATGTACGAGGATGTCGAGATCAACGCGCCACGGCTGTCCGACTCGAATATTTTTCAGAGCCACCCGCAGTTCATGAAGGATTCGATGAACCGCATCCGCTACTTTTGGCGTTGGGACACGCCGGAGAAATACGCGACCAACCTGCGTGCCTACTACCGCATGATCAGCGGCATCGACAACGTCATGAACCGCGTGATCCAGCACCTCGACAAAGTGGGTGTGGCCGACAACACCATCATCATCTTCTCAGGCGACAACGGCTACTACGAGGGCCAGCGCGGTTTCGCCGGAAAATGGTCGCACTACGAGGAGTCGCTGCGTGTGCCGCTGATTATTTACGATCCGCGCGCCGCAAAAAAACAACGCGGCAAAGTGGCCGGCCAAATGGCGCTCAACACCGACATCGCACCGACCATTCTCAGCTACGCCGGCACTGAGGTGCCCGGGCATTATCAGGGCCGCAGCCTGCGGCCCATCGTGAACGGCAACTCACCGAACGACTGGCGCAAAGACACCTTCTGCGAGCACCTGATGGAAAATGCCACCATTCCCAAGTGGGAGGGTGTGAGGGGCCGCCGCTACGTTTACGCCCGCTACTTCCAGCAGGAACCGCCGTATGAATACCTGCACGATCTGCGAAAAGACCCGGATCAGTTGCAGAATCTCGCCGACGATTCAGCGCACGCTAAAATCCTCAAGCGCCTGCGTAAACGCTGTAACGCCCTGCGCGACGAGTATGGTGGCGAATACGACCCATCGCTCGTCGCCAACTACAAAAAGGAGCAGAACCGCAAACGCGCCGAGGCTCAAGCCAGGCGCAAAGCCGTCCAACAAAAAAAGCAGCGACAAAACTGACGCTGTCTTGCCAACGACAACGCCTATCTAGTAGTGCACGAGTGACAGAGAGGAACTCATGGGCGGCACAATTAGGCATCAGTGCACCGACCGCAAATAATCAATCACACGCTTAATCCATCAAAAAGAAAGGCCAATCAAACAATGAACCTCTCAAAAATCATGTCCAGCACATGACCCCCTTTATTATTACTGCGGTTTTTGGTTTTATTCTTTTAGCCAACCCGGTCTTTGGGCAAAAAGCAAAAGTTGAACCCAATACAGTCGATCACGCCGGGATCCTTAG
>DQOE01000271.1 GCA_015658765.1 Verrucomicrobiota bacterium
AATCTGGCCGGTCTTCGGATCGATCTTCGGTGCGGCCGCAGCGATCTGCTTGGCCATCGCCGCGAGTTGGCCCTGCCGGTTGCTCATCGATTCAAACGCATCGAGGTAACGACCGAGCTTTTCGCGCTCAGAACCATCGAGTTGTTTCTGCAGGCGCTTCACGTCGTCGGCCAGGAAGTCGAGCAGGTTGGTGTTCACATCGAAATTCTTGCGGGCGTCGCCGGCGGCTCCCGCGGCGAAGAATCGCTCGTGCGCCTGCACGGGATTAAGCAGCGTGGGCAAAGCCTTGCCGCGCGCGACCGACGTGAGGTTGTAGGTCATGGACATTGCCTTGTTGGAAACGCCCAAACCAATGTGTGGATAGATTCCACCCAAAATGCGCGCCAATGCGGCGTCGATGGTTTCGCCGTAGGCTTTCTTCTTCATCGGCCAACAGCCGAGCGCTGCAAAACCCATGTTGTGGCTGCCGCGCGCAATGCGGCCGGAAAGGCCGTGGATCATTGTCATCTTTTTAGCCCACGGTGCCAGCGGCTCCATGGCCAGGCTCATCGCGTGCCCGTCCAGCGAACGGTCTTCCAGCTTGGAGGGTGTCTTGAGACGCTCAATTCCCTGCGGTTGAATGTCGCGCGGATACACACCATTTCCCTGCACAAAGAACAGCACACGGGCCGGCCTAGTCTTCGGTGCAGCGTGGAGTTGATTGACAAATTGCGTCAGCAACAGGCTGCCCGCTCCGAGCGAGCTGGCCTTGAGGAAGTCGCGGCGTTTGAGTTCCATGTTAGTCCTTTGCTTGCTTGGGTGATTGTCGCATCAAAAATGAGTCTGAAGCGAGCAGGGATTCGGTGAGTGCTCTAAAACTCCCGCTACTCTTGCGGTAGGCGTCGTGGGCGGCCTGCAAGGTGTTGGTGTCACCGAGGGTCTCATTACGACCCATGAAATAGCGGAAGGCGTGCCGGACAAAGACTTGCTCAACGTGGGTGGACTTCGACAACTCGGCCATCATCTCAGCCGGACCACTGACGTGTTTGCCGTCCAACTCGGGCACGCCAGTCCGGTCAATCAGGCCCGTGGCGTCCACCGGCTGACCGGCATCACGCCGCTGGTAGCGTCCGTAATGGTCGTAGCGCTCAAAGACCACGCCGAGCGGATCCATCTTGCGATGGCAACGCCAGCACTCTGCAGCGGCGGTGACTTGCTTGAGGCGGTTGCGGAAGGTGATGTGCTCAGCATCCGGCACGCGGGCGTCCACGCCGATGGGCACGTCCGGCACCGTGCCGCCGAGCAGGTGCGTCCGAATCCATTTGCCACGCTGCACGGGGTGGTTATCAAAATTGCCACTCCAGGCCGCGAGCCAGGCCGGATGAGTGAGCACGCCGGCGCGTTCACCCTCGGGGAACTCAACCGGCTGCCGGTCCAGCCCCCAGCGCCAGTCCGGGGCGAGATTAAAGGCGGTCTGGTACGGCCACCATTTTGTGTGCGTGGGCTGGAGCTGAACGCCCTTTCTTTTCACCGACTTGTATTGGGCGTTCACATAAAAACGCCGAGTGGTGAGCAGCGTGCTCAACACTGCCTTGTCCGCGCGCAGCACGTCGCGCACGGTGGTTTCCAGATCCCGCACCAACCAGTCCGGCTCGTGCTTGCCGCCTTTCGGCGCATCCTTGAACACCTCGCGCGCGAAGGGGTAATGAAAATATTCGCGGAAGAACTGCAGCACGCGCGGGTTGAGTTCCTGCAGCAGCGTATCGTCCGCCAATCGTTCGCGCACCGCCGCCGCCACGTCCTCAGTGGTGGCCAATTTACCGTCCGCCGCCGCCTTAAGAAACATCTCTACGGGCCGATCATCCAGCGCGTACGACAGCGCATAGGCGACCTCGCGCGGACTGAGCCGCACGCGGCCGTGCTCATCCGGTTCGCCTGTGCCCAGTTCCATTCGATATAGCACTTCCGGCTGCATGAGGATGGCCGTGAGCAAAGCATTCGCCGCTGCCACATGACCGCCCGTCGCACTGGCCGCTTGATGAAACGCACCGAAGCGCCCCAACTCCTCGGCCGTTGGCGCGCGACCGACGATCTTACGAAACGCTGTCCGAATGCCCTCGGCCACCTGCTCCGCCGTGGGCGGTGCATCAACCACTAGAGTCTTGAGCGAACGATCCTTCGCGTTGGGAGCAGTCATAGCCGCGGCGATTTTCTTGGCGTTGCCCAAGAGCGGCGCGGCCGCCGCTTCATCGAGAAAATAGGCTGCTGCGAAATCCTTGAAGTCTGAGCCGTCCACCGCGTTCAACCCATTGGCCAGCCCGGTGATGCGCTCGCCCAAGCGAGGCATGGTGGTGTTGTAAATTGCCGGGCGCAGTCGCCACAGGCGAGGTGGCGCGGGGGTCACGTGACTCCGCCGTTTACCAAAGAGCGCCGTGTGATCCACGTAGTTGCCAAACTGCGGCTGGGTTAGCTTCTCCTCGGCCAACGCCCCAGGCTCCTGCGTCTTCAGCAGCTCACCGCGAATCCACGCCAACACGGCCGCGCGTTCGGCTGGATTCGGCTGCTTCTTTTTCTTCGGGGGCATCTCACCGAAGTGCAGCCGCTCGAAAACCATTCGCCACATCTCCAAATTCCCGTCAGCCACCGAGGGCGAAATCCCTTCCAGCGACAACTTGCCTTTCTGCGTCTCGTTGTCGTGGCATTTCAGGCAATAGGTGTCGAGGAAAGGCTCCACCATTTTCCGGAAGTCTGCCGCGGCCACCGCGGCCTGGGCCGACAGCACACCGATCAAGATGGAAAAGCAACATCGCAACATCATTGAACAATCAAGGTATTTGGACGCGAGCGGATCACCTCACCTTCACCGTTCAACGCCTTTAGATACACCGGATAGAAGCCCGGCTCGGAAAACGTAACCATCAATTTACCCTCCGCCAATTCGCCCAATCGTTTCGTACCCGCCCACACTTCAATCGCCCCTTTCGTCTTCGGTTTACCAGCCACTTGCACCTCAATCGCCTCACCCACCTTGTGCAAAATGAACGGCTGACCATCGCCCAGTCCCGGCGGGTTCTTCAGTTTGAGTTGTGGTTTGAAGGTGACAAATGCCTGCCATGCGTAAGCTGTTTTCGCATCGGGCAACCAGCAGGCCTTGGCCTTGTTTCCCTTGAATTTTTCAAACGGTGCAATTACTGAGCCACCTTCCTTCCATCCTGACACGTCCCCCAGCCAGCCTTCTTTTTCACCAAACGGTTTCAACGGCTTGCCCAGTTTTCCCAACCGCACGCCAATGGCCGCGTCAAAAAGCGGCATCAA
>DQOE01000169.1 GCA_015658765.1 Verrucomicrobiota bacterium
AAGGAAGCCAAGGCGCTGCACCACACCTACGTCGGCACCGAGCACATCCTGCTGGGCCTGCTGCGCGAGGGCGAGGGCGTCGCGGCGCGCGTGCTAAAGAATCTCGACATCGACATCGACCTTTGCCGGCAGGAAATCCTGCACGAGCTGGATCCGAACTTCGAGGGCGACGACGGCGTCGCCGCCGGCATGGAGGAAGAGGAGTCCCGCGGCAACAAGAAACAGGTCAAGACACCGGCGCTCAAGGCGTTCGGCCGCGACCTCACCGAGATCGCCAAAAAAGGCGAGATGGATCCGGTCATCGGCCGCGCCGACGAGATCGAGCGCGTCATCCAAGTGCTCTGCCGCCGCACCAAGAACAACCCGGTGCTGCTCGGCGAAGCCGGCGTCGGCAAGACAGCCATCGTCGAGGGCCTCGCACAGGAAGTCATCAAGGGCAACGTCCCGGAAATTTTGCGCGAAAAGCGCGTCATCACCCTCGACCTCGCGCTGATGGTCGCCGGCACCAAGTACCGCGGCCAGTTCGAGGAACGCATCAAGGCCGTGATGGACGAGATTCGCCGCGCGAAAAACGTCATCCTGTTCATCGACGAGCTGCACACCATCGTCGGGGCCGGCTCCGCCGAGGGCACGATGGACGCCTCCAACATCATCAAGCCGGCCCTGAGCCGTGGCGAGATGCAGTGCGTCGGTGCCACCACCCTCAACGAGTACCGCAAATACATCGAGAAAGACGCCGCCCTCGAGCGCCGGTTCCAGTCCGTCAAGGTCGAGCCGCCCTCCATCGATGATACCATCGATATTCTCAAGGGCCTGCGTCCGCGTTACGAGGATCACCACAAGATGGAACTGACCGATGCTGCCGTCATGGCCGCCGTCAGGCTTTCCGACCGCTACATCACCGGGCGTTTCCTGCCGGACAAGGCAATTGACATCATGGACGAAGCCGGCGCGCGCGCCCGCATCAAGGCCATGACCCGTCCGCCCGAGGTCAAAAACCTCGAGTTGGCGATCGAGGAAACCCGCATCAAAAAGGAGAAGGCCATCAAGGACCAGAAATTCGAGGAGGCCGCCTCGATGCGCGACGAGGAAAAGAAGGCCAAGGAGGAACTCGAGAACACGCTAGCCGAGTGGAAGAAAAACAACGAGGACACCCGCGTCAAGGTCGATGAGGATGAAATCATGTACGTCGTGGCCAAGTGGACCGGCATCCCGCTCAAGCGCATGGAACAGGGCGACGTGCAGAAACTCCTCTCGATGGAAAAGGAAATTTCCAAGATCGTCGTTGGCCAGAGTTCAGCCGTCGAGACCCTCTGCAAGGCGCTGCGCCGCAGCCGCGCCGACCTCAAGGATCCCGCACGCCCGATCGGCTCTTTCATGATGCTCGGCCCGACCGGCGTCGGCAAAACGCTCCTGGCCAAGAGTCTCGCCGTGAACATGTTCGGCGACAGCAAATCGCTTGTGCAGCTCGACATGTCCGAGTACATGGAGAAGTTCAACGTCTCGCGGCTCGTCGGCTCGCCCCCGGGCTACGTCGGCTACGAGGAGGGCGGCCAGTTGACCGAGAAGGTGCGCCGCAACCCCTACTCTGTCGTGCTGTTTGACGAGGTCGAGAAGGCCCATCCCGACGTCATGAACATGCTCCTCCAGATTCTCGAGGAGGGCAAACTGACCGACAGCTTCGGCCGGCAGGTGGACTTCCGCAACACGATCATCCTGCTTACCTCCAACGTCGGCGCCGAGCGGCTCAAGAAGGGTGCCACCATGGGCTTCACCGCCCCCGACGACGAACAGGACTACGAGCGGATGAAGGAAAACCTCACCGAGGAAGCCAAGAAAGTTTTCCGGCCGGAATTCCTCAACCGCTTCGACGACATCGTCGTGTTCCGCTCCCTGGGCAAGGAGGAACTCACCCAGATTCTCGATCTCGAACTGGCCAAGGTCGAGAAGCGGCTGGCCCAGCGCGACCTCCACTTCGAGCTGGACGAGTCCGCGCGCGACCTGCTGCGGGATCACGGCTACGACCCCGCCTACGGGGCGCGCCCCATGCGCCGGGCCGTCGAGAAACACCTCGAGGATCCGATGGCCGAGGAAATCATCCGGGGCAACCTGCGCGAGGGCGAGACGGTCGCCATCTTCGCCAAGGACGACAAACTGGTCTTCACCCAGAAAAAAGCCAAGGCCAAGGGCGAAGACTCCAAGGTCTCGAGCTAAACCAGGCGCTCACTCCACTTTCGGCCCCGCTTGGCCAAGCGGGCAAGTTATTCCGCGGACTCGCCTTTCGCCAAGCGGATTGGTACAACCCGCCTGACTGTTCATGGGCCGTTCCGCTGACAACCCGCTTAAGGACGCTTTCGCCAGCTTGGGCCGCGTCACCGTCCTGTTCCTGGATACGATGCGCTCCATTTTTGCGAAGCGATTCCGGGGACGCGACCTGGTGGAGCAGCTCCACTTCATCGGCGTCAAGTCCCAGTCGGTGGTTCTGCTCACTGGCGCGTTCACCGGCATGGTGATGTGCGCCCAGTTTTACATCCAGTTTCACAAGGTGAAGATGGACAGCGCCGTGATGTCAGTGGT
>DQOE01000250.1 GCA_015658765.1 Verrucomicrobiota bacterium
CGCTCCTTTTTCTTCTCCTCGGACGCGACGGTTTCGTGTGCTGCCGTCACCCAGACCTGGTTGCCGAGAATGACCGGCGACGACCAGCCGCGCCCTGGCAGCTCGGTGCGCCAGGTGACGTTCTTCCCCTCGCTCCACTCGGCGGGGAGTTGGGTGGACTCGGCGTGGCCTTGGCCACCCGGCCCGCGCCACTGGGGCCAATCGGCCAGGGCAGGGGACATCGCAGCCAGCGAAACGGCGACAACGGCGAATGCAATTTTTGATTTCATGAAAACTTGGCCAAGCGATGGTTTTGCGTGCGGCACAGTGTACGCGTCCGCCGCCGACGGGCAACCTTTCTTCGCCGCTTGGCCAGGCGCTTGGCCGCTGGTTTTGCTTGCCAAATTGGCCGGTTGCCTTTAGCCCAAGGCGCGTCTAATGAAGCGCGAGTCGCTGAAAGAAACCAGCCGGATAGTGGTCAAGTTTGGCACCGGCATCCTGACCAACCGCAGCAAGCAGATCGATCCCGGCCAAATCGAGCAACTGGTCGCCCAAGTGGCTGCCCAGCGCCAAGCCGGCCGGGAGGTCGTCGTCGTGTCGTCCGGTGCCGTGGGCGGCGGCATGGGTGCGCTAGGCATGACCCAGCGCCCGGCCGACCTCTCCGACCTGCAGGCCTGCGCCGCTGTTGGCCAGCTAAAACTCATGGCCGCTTACTCCGAGTTGTTCGCCGAGCACGACCTCCAAGTCGCCCAGGTGCTCCTCACCCACGACGATCTCGAGCACCGGGAACGCCACCTCAACGCCCGAAACACGCTCGTATCCCTGCTCGACAAGGGCGTCGTGCCGATTGTCAATGAGAACGACGCCGTTAGCTACACCGAGCTGAAATTCGGCGACAACGACTGGCTCGCGGCACTGGTTGCCTGCCTACTCCCGGCCGACCTGCTGATCCTCCTCACCACCGTCGACGGCTTGATGGAGAACTTTGGCAAAAAAAATCCTCGCACGATCCCGGTTGTCGAGACGATCGATGCGGGCATCCAAAAACTAGCTGGTGGCACATTGAGCGCCAGCGCCGTCGGCGGCATGGATGCCAAGCTGCGCGCCGCCAAGATGACCGCCCGCACCGGCATCCCAATGGTCATCGCCTCCGGCAAGAAGAAGCGCGTCCTCGCCAACATTATCGACGGTCGCGACGAGGGAACTTTTTTCACCCCGCGCCCCGGCCGCCTCAAAGGCCACAAGCGGCGCATCGCCTTTTTTCATCATCCCAAGGGATCGCTGTGGGTGGATGACGGCGCGCGCGACGCCCTGCGCGACAAGGGCAAAAGCCTCCTGCCGCCCGGCGTGGCCAAGTGCAACGGCGACTTCGCCAAGGGCGACGTCGTGCGCATCTGCGACATCAACGGCACCGAGTTTTCGCGCGGCATCAGCCGGTTCGACGCCGCCGAAATCCGCGCCCGAGAACTGAAGGGCATCGAGATTGTCCACCGAAACGACCTCGTCATTCTCTGACATGCCAGCCAAGCGCAAACCCAAGAAACGCAAACCGGCAATCGACGAGCTCATCGGGATCATGGCCCGCCTGCGCGGCCCCAGCGGCTGCCCGTGGGATCGCGAGCAGGATCACAAGTCGATCCGCTTCCACGCCGTCGAGGAGGTGTACGAGTTGATCGACGCCATCGAGGCCGACGACGACCACGAGATGCTCGAGGAGTGCGGCGACCTGCTGCTGCAAGTCGTCTTCCACTGCCAACTGGCCAGCGAGCGCAAGGCGTTCGACTTCGAGCAGGCCGCCCGCACCATCACCGACAAGCTCATCCGACGGCACCCGCACGTTTTCGGCGACTCGAAAGCCAAGGACGTTGACGCCGTCTGGGCGCAGTGGGAAAAAATAAAGCGCGAGGAAAAGCAGGGCACCCGACACGAGCGCCCATCTGTGTTCGACGGTATTCCGCGCCACCTGCCGTCACTGCAGCGCGCCGAGAAGCTCATCAAAAAAGCGCGCAAAAATAAACTGGCCGACAAGCCCCTAGTCAAGCCGGCCAAGCAACGCTACACCAAGGCCACCCTGGCCAGGGAGTTGTTCGCCCTCGCCGGGTACGCCCAGCGCAAAGGCTGGCAACCTGAAGCCCTCCTTCGTACCGAAACCAACCGCCAGGAAAAAGCGCTCCGCAAAAAGGAAGCCAAGGCGGGTTTAGAATTGATAGCCGAAGACAACTAAACCAACGCCGCTTTGGAGTGCACTCCAGAAAGTTTACTCGTACAGGAGATATTTTGCGCGGCGGGGGGTGAAGTTGGCCAGGTCAGTTTTCCAGAGGGCCTCTATTTGGGCGAGTGTCTTGCCTTGGCCAAGCGCCTCGAGGGTCGGCGGGTGGCAGAGGAGGCGGCCGACCTTGGCCAAGGGGAATTTTTTCGGGTACAGCTCGTGCAGCACTCGGGCGATGTCGATGCCCAGCGGCACGGCGCGGAGATTGCGCCGGTCGGTGATGATGATGTTCACGCCACCGCACGGTTCGTCCGCGTGAATGCTCGCGCTTGGCGTGAAGCGGATCGGGACAAACCGGACACCCGCTTGGCCAAGCGCGTTGAGCCGGCTGGCCAATTTCACGTCATCGATGTAAGGTGCGCCGATCACTTCGAACGGCGTGTCGGTACCACGGCCAACAGACATCGCAGTCTCTAGCAAACCGACGCCGGGATACAACAACGCCTGGGTGAGGTTGCGCATATTGGGTGACGGGTTCGTCCACGGCTGGCCGGTGGTGTCGAACCACTGGCTACGTTTCCAACCCTCGATTTTCACGATCTGTAACTCGACGCCAAGGTCGCGCTCGGCGTTGATCATCCGCGCCAACTCGCCGGCGGTCATGCCGTGTTGCACCGGGATGTCGTGGTACGCAATAAACTGGCTCGGCCCAAGTCTTACCGGCCCGGCAACGGTAGTGCCGATCGGATTCACGCGGTCGAGTACGATGAATTTCACACCGGCCTCAGAGGCGGCTTCCATTGCTAGGCCCATCGTTGAAATATACGTGTAAAACCGGCAGCCGATGTCTTGAATGTCAAAGATCAAGGCGTCGAGCCCGGCGAGTTGATCCGGTGCCGGCTTGCGGCTTTTGCCGTAGAGGCTGTAAATCTTGAGGCCGGATTTGGCGTCAGTGCCGTCGCTGATTTTCTCGTCGAGTTTGCCGTACAGCCCGTGCTCGGGACTGAACAGCACCGTGAGCTCAACCTCATTCGACGTTCTTAAAAAATCCAGGGTCGAGCGGCGGTTTCGGTCTTGGCCGGTGTGGTTGGTGATAAGTCCAACCTTCGCGCCCTTGGGTAGAATACCTTTTCGCTGCCGCAACACGTCAGCTCCATTGAGCACGCCCGGCGCATTGCTGCCGCCAAACGAAAACCCCCGCAACGCCTCGGCGGCAAGTGTAGCGACTTCGCGGCGTAGGGCGATGACGTTGCCTTTGCCGTCGGGATGCGTGCGGCTGGTCATGAGAATAACAATGGTTCGGGTGGCCGGATCGATCCAGAGCGAGCCACCGGTCCAGCCGGTGTGCCCGTAGCCGCCGATCTTGAAATGGTTGCCGCGAGGACTCGAGTACGGCGAGTCGATGTCCCAACCGAGGCCGCGTTTGGCCTTCATGCCCTTCGGCGTGTGCACTGAAGTCATCAACCGAACCGTCTCCCTTTTGAAAATGCGCCGACCATTCAATTCGCCGCCGTTGAGCATCATTTGGGCAAAGCGCGACAGGTCGGCAGCAGTAGTGAAAAGTCCAGCATGACCTGCAACGCCATCCATGCGGCGAGCTGTCGGATCGTGAACAATGCCATGTAAAATTTCACCATCAACCCGTTCGGTTGGCGCAACTCGACTACGTTGTTTAAAGGGCGGCAAGAAGCCGGTATCACGCATGCCAAGCCGCCGGTAAATATGCTTGGAAGTGAATTCGTCGAGCAGTTGACCTGACGCCAGTTGAACAATTTCACCAAGCAATATGAAGTTAATATCGCTGTAACGAAACTGGGTACCCGGCTGCGCTGTCAACCTCTCCTCCTTGGCCAAATCAATAGCCTTGGCAAGGCCACTCCAGGTCGGCTTGGAAGACAGGCCAGGGCGTAGCCCTGAGGTGTGCGTGAGCAGGTGTCGAATTGTCACTGCTCCCTTGCCGTGAGCCTTAAAGTTGGTAATCCAGTGATCCACCTTGTCGTCGAGCCGAAGTTTATCGCGCTCGGCCAACAGCATAATGGCAGGAGCGGTGGCAATGACCTTGGTCAATGATGCGCTGTCAAAAATGGTGTCATCGGTCATCGGCACCGATTCAGGCTTAACCGACTTTAAACCGAATGATTTTTGATAGACTGTTCCGCCGCTTTCGATCCGAACAACGGCACCGGGTGCCTTGCCTACTGCAATCGCTCGATTGATTGCTTCATCTATTGCCTCGAGTTTGTCCTGATAAAAGACAGATCCTGGCTGAATCGACCTCATCGAGGAGGTTTTGCAACCGACAAAGGCAAAACCCACGGCCAGGACCAGAAAAGTGATCTTATGATTCAACCAGTTCATTACGCAGGACACCGTAACTCGGTGTGAGGATTTAATCAGGAACTATTGTCGGCTAGACACTTTTGTCATTCCTGGTCGACCGTTTCTTTTTCGGCACCGTGAATCCAGCGCCAAACCTTACCAATCGGGTCGTAGTGCTTGTCGACGACGCGTTCCTTTAACGGGATGATGGCATTGTCGGTGATGGTGATGTTCTCTGGACAGACGTTGGTGCAGCACTTGGTTATATTACAGTAGCCTATGCCATGAGCATCTTTTAGCTCGGTCGTACGATCCTCTGTATCAAGCGGGTGCATTTCCAGCGCGGCGGTGTAAACGAGGAAGCGCGGGCCGATGAACTCGTCGTGCAGGCTGTGTTCGCGCAGCACGTGGCAGACGTCCTGGCAGAGGAAGCACTCGATGCACTTGCGAAATTCCTGCACGCGGTCGACGTCCTCCTGCGCCATGCGCCACGTGCCGTCCTCGGCGTCGGGCTTGCGCGGCTTGAACGGCTTGATTTTTTTCTTAATCTCGAAATTGCCCGAGACGTCCGTCACCAAATCCTTCACCACCGGAAAAGCTTTCATCGGCTGGATGGTCACCGGCTTGCCCTCGGGCGTTTCCTTGAGCACCTCGTCCATGCGCATCATGCACATGAGGCGCGGATGGCCATTGACCTCGGCGCTGCACGAGCCGCATTTGCCGGCCTTGCAATTCCAGCG
>DQOE01000293.1 GCA_015658765.1 Verrucomicrobiota bacterium
CCGATGCTGTGCGCGTCGAACCGCCACTTGTCATGCTGTTTGGATGCATTTTGGAACTTGTCGTGCCGCAGATCGGGGCAGCGGTACGCCTGATCCGATGGTGCGTAGCCGTAGATAAGCGTGAACCAGGTTTCCTCTCGCGCAAATGACATGCCCTTGTTCAGTTCAACCAAGCGCTGGAATCCCTTGCTCGGCGTCCGGTTCAAGGCCCGTCGATGGTACGGAAAAATGTCTTCGTTATCGTCCATGTACATCGTATTGGCCAGGCCAAGCTGGCGCAAATGGCTGGCACACTTTGCCCGTAGAGCGATGCTTTTGCTCTTGGCCAAGGCAGGCAGGAGCATTCCGGCCAAAATCGCGATGATAGCGATCACCACCAATAACTCGATCAGCGTGAATGCTGACAACGGGAGACCAATCTGTCGTTTTTTCATTTTCTCGATAATCCTATACTCTAACTCACTCGAATTTTGTAAGCTAAGGAATGCTTACAGAGACCAGACAATCTGAGGAACTTTACTGTTTTTTGAGGAAAAAACAATAAAACAGAAAAGCTGCCGGTACTGCTGAAAGGGCAATGTTGGAGTGGTTTAATGAAATTGTAAAGCAGGAAACAGTCGTGCAGACTAATAGACCTCGGCCACTTGGCCAAGCGCCTCCTCGAGCAACTGCCAGCAGACAAGTTGCATGCGGGGAAAGTGGAACGGGCCTTTCCAGAGGTTGCCCTTGAGCGGAACGGAGACGCTGCCGTCGCGGTGGAGATAGCCGTACCACTCGCCGTGTTCGGGGTCGGCAAAATGGGCGTAGGCCCAGCTGTGAACCTGCCGATGCCAATCAGCATACTTTTGATCGCCGGTGAGCAACCAGGCGAGCAGCGTGGCGATGATCGCCTCGTTGTGCGGCCACCAGAATTTCATGTCGTGCCAATACTCCTGCACCGGCTTGCCATGCACATCGCGAAAATAAAACAGCCCGCCGAATTCGTCGTCCCATCCCCTCGCCCACATCCAGTCGAGAATCTGGCAGCCCATTCGGATCAGTTCCGGGTCGTTGCCGCGCAGCTTGGCCTCCCACAAAACAAACCAGGCGCACTCGATCGCGTGGCCGGGGTTGAGCGTGCGGCCGTCGAAGTGGTCGATGATCGAGCCGTCGAGCGCGACGGTTTCCATCACGCACTCGATGTCCGGCTTCATAAAGTCCCGACGAATCTCCTCAATCGCCGCATCAATATCCACCGTGAACGACTCGTCACCGAGGTTCCGCCGCAACTCCTGCGCGGTGACCATTTGGATCATCCGCGCGCCGATCGCCTTGGCCGGACGCGTGTCGGTGAACTTCGACTCGGTCAGCAACGGGTCGGTGAAGTGGCGCTTGGCCAAGCGGAACAGGTCGCGAGCCTTCTGCCCTTGGCCAAGCTCACCGGTCGCCTTGGCCATGGCCGCAAATGCAATCGCCCCAAACGTCTCGGTAAAGACATACCGCCGTTTGCGAATCGGCGCGCCCGCGCGCGTGACGTGAAACCACATCCGCCTGTCGGCGTCGAAGCCGTGCCGCGATATAAAGTCCAGCCCGCGCTTGGCCCAGTCGAGCCACTCGGCCCTTGGCTCGATGGTGTTGTAAAGCGTGGCCAGCAGCCAAGTGGCGCGGCACTGCTGCCACATGCCCTTGTCGGTGTCCAGCAGGGAGCCGTCACGGTCGCGCGCCAGCAGGAAGCCGCCGTGCTCGTCGTCCACGCAGCGCGGCCACCAAAACGGCAGCGTGTTGTTCAGCAGGCCATCGCGGTAAACGGCGAGCAATTCGCGTTGGCGTGATTCCTCCATCTCAGGAGTTCACCCAGTCGAAGAAGCCGATCTTCTCCAGATCCAGTTTTAGGTTACCGATCGATTCTTGCGACAGTGTGCACAACGGCGGGCGGGCCGGGCCGCAGTCCACACCGACCATCGCCATCACCGACTTGGCCGCCGGCGTGTAGTTGTACTTTGCGATGGTGCGGATCATTTCCGCGGATCGCGCCTGGTCACGCTGGGCCGCCTCAGTATCGCCCTCGTCGAATGAAGAGATGATTCTTCGATAGAGCGGCGCCGAGAAATTATACGAACTGCCGACTGCACCCCTGCAGCCGATCCGCAGTCCGTCGAGCAGTTCTTCGTCGCAGCCAAAGAGCATGTCTGGCGCAAAGCCGTTCATTTCCAATATCGCCCGCAACTGGTCGCGGTCGGGGTTGGTGTACTTCACGCCGGCCATGCCGGGAATCTTTTTCGTGGCACGCTCCACGAATTCCGCCGTATCAACCGTCACTCCGGTCATACCCGGAATGTCATAAAAATAAAAGGGCAGTTCCGGCGCGGGCTTGACCACTTCCGCAAACCAGTCTTGCAGGGCCTCCGCATCGGCTGGCCTGAAGAAATTCGGTGCCATCGCCGAGATGGCATCCGCGCTGGCGTCCCTCGCCGAACGCACCAGCGCCTGGGCATCGGGCAAATTATTGTGGCCGACATGCGCGATGAATTTCAGCCCGTTGCGATGAGCCACCCGGCCCCAGGCATCGAACATTCTCAACCTCTCTTCGGTGGTCAGCGAGTGGCACTCGCCGGTCGTGCCCGTGACAAAGGCGCCGCTGGCTCCGCCCTTGGCCAAGTGCTCGGCCTGAGCCGGCACACGATCGTAGTTCACGGTAAAGTCATCGTGCATCGGGGTGTGCACGGCCGCAATCAATCCATTCAATTTCATGCTCATTAAAATGACAATTCAGCTTCAAACGGGGCGACCGGGAGACCGGCATCGCCCACCAAGTTAATCCTAGGCTCGGGATAGGGAGTCCAGGCATATCGCACCGCCTCAACCGCTTGGCCAAGCGGGGAAATGACCATGACCGTGTCCGCTTCATGAATCCTGGCCTCGGCACTGATCCATCGGCCCTTGCGATCCCTCACTTCAAAACCGGTCGGCGGCGCCTCGTCGCTTGTCCGGAGCTCATGCCGGCCCTTGGCCAAGCGAAGCATAACTGAATCCCCCCGTCTCTCGGCGGATTCAAACCGCGGACCGCCCCCGCATGGAGACTCCCCATAAACGGAAGCCAGAGCCAAGCGTGCGAGCCGCTCGCCCACAGGCTGCTTGCCGCGCGGATGGACATCGGTGGGGTGGCCGAGGTCGATCGTGACAGCCATGCCGGTGTGCGGGAAGGCGTCTTGCACCCGCTGCTGACTGGCACGAAAGGCGGGCCAGTGCGGGCGCTTCATTGCGGGTAGTTGCACGAAGAGGAATGGCAAGTCGGGTCGCTTCCATTGCGCACGCCAATCGGTGATCAAAGTGCTCAAGACCGCATCGTGCTGAGCCACGCGCCATTCGCTTTCCGCATTGGACTCGCCTTGATACCACAGCACACCAGCGATGGGCAGCGGCCGAAATGGGGCCACGGCGGTGTCCCACA
>DQOE01000025.1 GCA_015658765.1 Verrucomicrobiota bacterium
CCGAGAGCCAGGTTGGCAGCACCCGCAGCCACGCCGGCAAGCCGGCCGGCGCGATGGCCAAAAAACTTTCGAGCATCCGCGAAAATTTGATGACCGGTTTGTCGTAAAACACAACCGCATCGAGATCGGCCAAGCTGACGCCGCCCTGCTTCAAACAAAAACGGACAGCGTGTTCGGGAAAGCGTTCGTCGTTTTTGCGGCGCGAAAAGCGTTCCTCCTGCGCGGCGGCAACAATCCCGCCATCGACCAGCAGCGCAGCGGCCGAGTCGTGGTAATAAGCGGAGATGCCGAGGAGGGTGCGCATGCGCTCAGGCTCACATGAAGGGATACATGAACGGCGCCAGCGCGGAGCCGGTGCTGAACAGGATGAGCGCGGCCAACAACACCAGCACCACGATCAGCGGGATCAGCCACCATTTCTTTTCCCGCCACGCAAAGGAGAGGCATTCTTTAAAGAGCCGCCACATGACCGCCGGGTTTTTAGCCGAAGCCCGATGCCGCCGCAACGGAATTGGCGTCGCTCAAGACAGTA
This sequence comes from Verrucomicrobiota bacterium, assembly GCA_015658765.1. Lineage (GTDB taxonomy): Bacteria > Verrucomicrobiota > Verrucomicrobiia > Limisphaerales > UBA1096 > UBA1096. The sequence goes on from DQOE01000025.1 coordinate 533, forward strand.
ACCTTCTGAAAAGTCGTTTGCCTTCTCCCTCTCCCCAACCCTCTCCCGTTGGGAGAGGGAGCTTGGCCAAGCGCATTTTGAACGCCGTTGAGTTCTCTACAATTCAGCAGCTTACTTTTCCCTCTAGAGGGTCAGGGTGAGGGGGCAAAGCATCGGATAAATTTTTGCGGAGGCCTAAAGTCACCGTTGCGGTTTCGGGACCTCGCGGAGTTTTGCGCGGGCGAACTCGAGGTAGCGTTGCACCTGGATGTCTCGCGGGTTTTTGGTGGCCAACGCCTCGAGATGCCCCAGCGCAGCACTGTATCGCTCCAGTTTGAGCAGGCCGGTGACGAGGTTGAACCGCGCCTGCGGCAAGTCCGGCTTGAGCGCCACCGCCCGCTCGAAGCTCGCCGTCGCCTCGGCGATCCGGCCCGACTCAACCCGGCACGCCCCGATTTGAAAATGCGCCTCGGCAAACGTGTCGTCGAGTTGCGCCGCCTTTGTGAAGTGGCCAATCGCCCCGGTTGCGTCGCCGGCGGCCATCGCTTTTTCGCCGAGGCGATACGAAATGCCGGCGCGCGCCCGGGCCAATTGGGCGGTCGCCTCGGGGAAGTCCGGCTGAAGCGCCAGCGCGCGGCCAAGCGACGCCGACGCGTCATCGTATTGCCCGGCCTTGTTCTGCATCGCGCCAAGTTGGTAGTGGAGAATCCGGCTCCACGATGTTTGCCCGATGGCGCGCTTCAGCGAATCAACCCCCTCGTCGTGACGGCCGGCGGACGACAGCAGCAACCCGCGCCGCTGCAGCAGCCGCCAGTCGTTGGGCCGGGCTTTCAGCGCGTTGTCGTAAGTCGCCAACGCCGCCGTGCGGTCGAGCCGCTTGGCCACGCGCTGCGACTCATCGCGCAGTTGGACAAGCGCCTCGTCGTTGTTGAGCCGGTGATTGAACGGCGGCTGTGGCAACCGCCGAATGACGCTGGCCAACACCACGCCGCGATCCCAGTCTGTGTACGCCAAACGCCCGGCACACTCGCCGGACGTCAGCCACGGGCCGCTTGGCTTGTCGCCGCCCGACACGAGCCGCGACGCGATGCCCTCGGCGAACAACCTGGCCAAGCGGTGGTTTCCCTCGAACGTAAAATGCACGTGCTCGTAAAACGTCTCGCGCCCGGCGATGCCGCTTGGGCTTTGCGCGTCGAGCGCGGCTTGCGCGTCGATGAAAGTCACGTTGCCGGATCCCGCCTGGCCAAGCGCCTGGGTGATCGCGTTCAGTTTCGAGTCGGCGCGAAAACGAAGCGCGTCCAAGTCGCGCGCCCGAACGTAGTGGCTGTGCGCCTCGCCGGTTTTGCCCTCCGCCTCGAGTGAGCGCGCCAACTGAAACTGCTCGACTGCGTCCGGCGCGGCGAACGGCGCCGAGTCGCGCAGATTGGATGCGACGGTTGACATCACGACATGCACCCCCGCTTGGCGACTTTCCGCGAGGATGTCCGACAGGTTTTTTTTGTGCGAATCGTAAACCCAGTTGAGTTGCGGATCGTCCGCGCGAAGTTGCTGGTCGAGAAACATTCCCATGCCCTTCCACTGCGTGCCGTCTGCGTTCTCCGTTGAGTCGCTGAAACTGGCAACCCACTGTCCGAGCCGGAGCTGCTTAAGGCTCAAGCCCAGCCGTAATGTGGTCAATGGCGGGGTTTTTCGGCCAAAAACAGTGCCCGCGCCGAACGGCCCCATCACCTCGTTGTGCCCGATGTAAAGCACCCAAAAGTCGCCGTCGAGACCGGCGCACTCACGGGCGATCGGCAGGATGGCGTGGGAATTAATGGCGGTGACGGCGGCGTTGATGACCTCGAAATCGCGCCCGGGAAACCGGCCCTCGAGCAGCACCTCCAAAAGTCGCGGCATGCCGAACGCCGGCTCGGGATCGCCCTCCGCCGCCGACTCGCCGAACACGAACACGCGGGTTGTGCCGGGCGACTTTTCGCGGCGCAACAATGTCGGCTGCGATGCCCGCGCGAGTGTCGGCGGCAGAAAGCGCCACGCGAACTTTGCGTTCTCGATCAGCTCGCCGTTTTCGTGGTGCGGCGAGGCGACAAAGAACGACGTGGGATGCCCGTAACCGGCCAGGCGGAAGACGCCCTCGGCCAACCCCAGCAGCAGCGCCGGCACACCGAGCATCAGCGCGAGGCGCAACAGCCAAGTGCGACTTGGGCTGGGCTTCGGCTTTGTGGACAGCTGAGGCTCCATGCGGCGGCGCGTGGATTACTCCGGCTTTGGCGCGGCCGGTTTCGGCTTGGCCTTGGCCGGCGCGATGGTGCCGAACATGTGGCCGCCCACCTTGCCGTGCGCCCATGTGCCGGCGTATTTGCTGCCGTCGATCACCACGTGCGCGCTGAACGTGCCCAAGCCGGGGAGGGTCAGGTTGTCGAGCGAGATGACCGGCGTGTCGCCGGCCCACTTGACGGGGATCGGCATGGGCAGTGTCACGTCGCGTTTGCCGTACTTGATCCGCGCGGTGAACACCCACAAGTCGCCCTGAGACATTTTCCGCACAGAGAGAATGGTGTACGACTCCGTGCGCGGCGGCGCCTCTTTGCCGACGACGGTGAACTGGCCGGTCAGCACGGCGTTGGTCAGCGTCGATTCAAACTGTTTGAACAACCGCGCCTGCCGGGCCTCCGGGGTTTCCGGCTTGGCCTTTGGTTCCTCGGCGTTGACCTTGGCCAAGCCGGCGATCAGCGCCGTGACACTCAAGCACCCACGAATTAGATTTGCGCGCATGCGGCGACTTTCCGCCCGGCCAAGCGCCAACGCAAGCCGGAAGGAGGGGGCGTTTTGTTGGTTGCGTCCCGGTATTCGAGTGCTACCCTGCAGCCAAGCCGGCAACGGTTTTGGTGAATAGCCGGTTTGCGCCGGGAGTCTGTTTACTGAAGCCGATTATGGCATCAACCGTCTGGAATCATGAAAGCAAACATTCATACCCTGATGGCTGGCAGCTTGATGCTGACCGTGGCATTGGCCGCCGGATGCGAGCGAGAGTCGAAAGGCCCGCGCGTTTACAATCGCCCCCCAGCGACCGTTGGCCCGCCGGCCGACCTTTCGCAGTTTGACGCCCCGGCGCCCCCCGCTCCGGGGGACGCCAAGCCGGTGCAGGTTGCGCAAGTTGCCGCCCCGGCCCCGGCCCCGGCCCCGGCAGCCGGTTCGCTGGAGTTGCGCCCGGAGGTGGCCGACGTGGTGGACATGGCCAAGCACGGAGTCGGCGACGAGGCGCTGTTGGCCTTCGTCGAGCAAAACCCGGTCACCCACCGCATCGCGCCGGAGACGATAATTTTCCTCAACGACTTGGGGGTCCCGGAAAACGTGGTGGCGCTGATGATTCGACAGGGCGACGCCGTGGAGGAAGAACAGGATGGAGTGCCGATGGAGCCGGCCCAGCTGACGGGACAACCGGTGGCGAGCACGCCGCCGCCAGCGCCGGTGGTCAACAACCATTATTACGGCGCACTCGACCCGTACGGCGACTGGTTCTACGACGGCTCACACGGCTGGGTGTGGCGGCCGACCGTGGCCGTGGTCGATGTCGGCTGGCGGCCGTACAGCCAGGGTGGGCGCTGGATTTACAGTGACGCCGGCTGGTATTGGAACTCGTACTACAGCTGGGGCTGGGCGCCGTTCCATTACGGGCGCTGGCATCGCTCCATTCTTCACGGCTGGTACTGGGTGCCCGGCTACACATGGAGCCCGGCATGGGTGATGTGGCGCTCCAACGACCATTACGCCGGCTGGGCGCCGCTGCCGCCGGGCTCCCACTACGTGCACGGCGTTGGGTATACTTGGGGAGGAGCACACGTCGGGTTCAGCTTCGGGTTTGGGCTTGGACATGGCTGGTTCACCTACTGCGACTATGCGTATTTACGCCATCGCCGGATGCACCGCCACCGGGTGGCGGACAACCGGGTGGCGATCATTCACAACGAGACGACGGTCGTGAACAATTACGTCACCGAGAACAACACCACGATCATCAACGCCGGCATCCCCCCGGCCGTGATCGCCGAGAAAACGCGTGAGCCGGTGCAGAAGATGCGCATCCGCGAGCTGGATCTCGAGATCGAGAGCATCGCCCGGGTCGGGCAGATTGATGCCAACGGAAAAACCATGGCGGTGTATCGCCCGCAAATGCCCACACCGCCCGACACGCCCGGTGAAAAACCGGGCGACCGCACGCCGGTCACCAAGAATCCGACGCCGGAAGGTTCCTCAGCAGACAAACCGGAGGCCGACCAGAAAATATTGAAGCAGTACGGGAACGGCACCTCCGTGGTCAACCGGAGCAAAATCACCGGCAGGTTGACCCCGGGAATACTCGCAAGGCCGCTTGGCCGGAGTGACAGCCTCCCTGGTGGCAGCAATAGCCGCCCTCTCAACAGCGGAGCGCTTGCTGCATCGCCCAGCCTCACTGGCTCCACCAAGTCCAGCCGCAGTGCCAGCACGTCGGCCAAGCCGGACGCGAGCCGCAGCCGGACACTGAAATCCACCTTCAGCGCGCCGAGCAAAAGCCGCACTACGCCGTCGAGGCCAAGCGCGCGCAAGTCGTACAACCGCTCTTCGCCGAGAGTGAACATCACCCGCAAACCCGGCCCATCGGCCACCTCGCGGCTGGTGACACCCTCCACCCGAAGCTCGGCCACGCCCAGCCGTGCGTGGCAGCAGCGACCCTCCCCCTCGTACAGCGCACCCCGCTCAACGCGACGCTCGGTGGCTCCCAAGCCAACCGCGCGGCCCTCGCGCCTGCCAAGCGCACGCCCGGTCGCTCCGAGCTACAGCCCACCGACACGCAGTTACTCGACGCCAAGACAGTCCCGTCCCGCACCCTCGCGGAGTTACAGGGCTCCGGCAGCATCACGCCCGGCTCCTTCACGGGCCACCAGGCCACCGGCACGTTCAACTCCCAGCCGGTCCTACTCCGCTCCTTCACGAAGTTACTCAACACCGTCCAGATCAGCACCGTCCAGAAGCTATTCTCCTCCAGCACCAAGTGCTCCCTCATCCTCCTCGCGATCATCAGGTTCGTCGGGCGGCGGCGGCAAGGATCCGCGCTGACAGGGAGTTGAGCCGCGAACAGGAATGAGGGGGGAAACGAGACGCACCATCGCCGCCTGTTGGCTGGCGGTGTCACTTGGCTTGGCGAACGCCACCGCGCTTGGCCAGGCGCGGACGGTGTACTACAGCGGCTTCGAGCCGGGGCAGGATTACGACGCGGAGTACACCCTCATCGACCAGGATGGCTGGCAGGGGGAAGGCACCGGTGGCAACGGCCTGGTTGAGGATGATTTCGAGGGCCTGGGCCAGCAGGGCTATATCGGGTATTGGCCACCGGAGGAGGACGGCGAGACGTTCACCAGCCTTTGGCGACCGGTCGAGGGGATCGATCCCGAGGAAACAAAGGTCACTTTCACGGTGCTCATGATGATTATCGCCTCCACCAACGGCCAGCGGGACGACTTCCGCTGGGCCGTTTACAACGACAAGGGCCAGCGGTTGGTGACGTTGGATTTTGACGGCGAGACGAAAAACATCAACTACGCCCTCGATGACAACATTTTTTTGCCCACGGGATACAGCTTTGAAAACGAGGCACTCTACGAGTTAAAATTCGTCATGGACTTCGCCGCCAACAACTGGTCGGTGTCCGTCGGTGACGAGGTGCTCTTGAACAGCAAGACACTTACCACAACCGGGGCCAGCCTGACCTTCGGCGACCTCGGCCCACTCTGGGTCTATCGCAAACCCGAGACCCCGGGCAACAACTACATGGTCTTCGACGAGTACGAACTCACGGTGGAAACCAGCGCCGAGCCGGTCGAGACCCCGCCCACCCTCGCGTGGACCGGCTGGACGGATGACGGCCGCGCCATGCTGCAACTGGGAGGCGACGCCACGACCGACTACACCGTCGAGGTTTCCGGCGACCTGAAAACCTGGATCCCGCTCCAGACCGCCAAGCCGGGCGACACGTGGAAGGAAATCGCCGACGCCGAAGCCCCCGACTACGAGCAGCGCTTTTACCGCGCACGCACCGCCGACTGATTTGGCCCGGCGCCGCGCTTGAATACGGCCGCGCGTCCAATGCGGCCTTGTTTGACTTCGGGGGTGGGCTTCAGTAAAATTCCCGCCCATCGCGCTTAAGCGCCCTCGAAGGGAAACCGCAAAAGGATTTTTTACCATGTTGAAATACATCGCACCATTCATGCTCGTAGGTGGGTTTGCCGCGTCGCAATACGCGAACGCCGAGCCCGTGGAGATTGATGACCTCAAGGCCCAGATGGCGAGCCTGACGGCTAAGTTGCCTGCCATGGCCAAAAAAACGGTTAGCTACTCGAAGGACATCAAGCCGTTGTTCGAGAAGACCTGTCTAAACTGTCACGGGCCGAAGAAGCGCCCCAAGGGCAAGTTTCGCATTGACACCCGCGAACTGGCGCTCAAGGGCGGCTCCGAGGGCGTGGCGATCATCCCCGGCAAAAGCGACAAGAGCCCCCTGACCTACTACATCGCCTATCAGGTGCTTGACTACGAGATGCCGCCGGAAGGCAAAAAAGATTATCCAAAGCTGACCAAGGAACAGGTCGGCCTCGTACGCGCCTGGATCGACCAGGGCGTGAAGTACGACAACTAATTCCGCCGCCGACCGATGGCGCGCCGCAAAAAAATCCTGATTGTTACCGATGATTCGGGGGAGTCGTACGAGATTCTCCACGCCAAGCATCGCTTTGAGGAGGCAGGCTGGACGGCGAACATCGGAGCCTCTAAAAAGAAGCGGCTGCACGGCGTCATTCACGATTTCGAGCCGGGCTGGAACACCTATATTGAGCGGCCCGGCTACCTGATCGAGGCGGACGTCGCCATCAGTCAGGTCAAGCCGGCAAGTTACGACGCCATCCTGCTGATCGGCGGCCGCGCACCGGAGTTTCTCCGGCACAACGCCAGGCTGCTGAAGCTCGTTCGGGCGTTCGACGAGCAGGGCAAATGGATTTTCTCCATCTGCCACGGCATCCAGATTCTGATCGCCGCCGGCATTGCCGGAGGCCGCAGGCTCACCAGCTACTGCAACATCCGGTTCGAGGTCGAGCAGGCCGGCGCCAAGTGGGTGAACAAACAAAGCGTGGTCGATGGCAACTTCATCACCGCGCAAACATGGGAGAGTCACCCCGATTTTTACCGCGATATCTTCAAACAGCTCCGCAAGGGCTGAATCGACACGGCTCTTTTCATGCACCCCGGCCTCGACATTCGGGCCGGGGTTTTTTATTGCAGAGCGAGTGGGCATCACGTCGCAACAACTCGCCGCCATGCAGCAGCGCCTCGCCAGCGGCAGCGCCGATGCCCAGACCGCACACGCCAAGC
>DQOE01000396.1 GCA_015658765.1 Verrucomicrobiota bacterium
GGTGGTTTTCAGGGTGGACAAATATTTAATGAGGTCGCGCAGCTCAGCGCGTGTGAGGCTGGCGGTAAGGCCCGGCGGCATCACGGTGCCGTTGCGGGTGCGTTGCTCGATGTTGGCGGTTTGGACGGGGGCGATTTTGCCGGTGGCCAGGTCGCGCACGCGCAGCACGGTTTTGTCTTCGCTGTGGGCGAAGCCGCTCAGCACGCGGCCGTCTTTCGTGATCACCGTGGTGGCGGCGTAACCTTCCTTGATTTGCCGTGCGGGCCACAGCACGCTTTCCACCAAAAGATCCATCGGCAAACCCGCCGCCACTGCCGAGAGGTTCGGGCCTTTCACCGAAGTCACCGCGCCGCGCACGCCGTCCACCGCGTGGCACGCCGTGCAACTGGCCAGCGGCAGTTGGAAAACTTTTTTGCCATTCACCGCATCACCCTTCGCCAGTGCTTCCTTGGCCAACGCGCCCACAAAGTCCGCACTGTAAACCGGCGCGACCGATTGCACGCCGATGAGTTTATTTAAAACTAAGTTTAACTTTGGCTCCACCCGCCCCGCCGCGTTGAGCCAGCGCAGTATCAACTTCGCGGTATCCGCCGAAACCTCCGCTTGGCCAAGCGCGCCAGCCATCGCATTCGCGCCGGCGTTGCGTTGCAACAACGCGGCCAAGACCGGCCCCAATTCATCCGGCTTCACTTGGCCTGACAGCCGCGCCGTCAATTGCGCCGCGCGAGCCACGTCGTGCTTGGCCAAGCTGCCCAAGGCCGCCACGCGCAAATCCGCTGCGCCATTCACCGTCACCAACGACACCAGCGTTTCCACCGCCTGCGGGATGTTCAACTGCCCCAACGCCACCGCAGCGGCCACCCGCACGGCGAGCGGTTCCGTTTGGGCGGTGGCCAAGGCGCGGATGGTCTCCGCATGCGCGTTAAGTTTCCACGCGCCAATTAATTGCACCGCTCCGGCGCGCGTCGCGGTGGTCTTCAATGGCACGTTGAGTAATTCCGCCGCATTGGTGGGTGCATGCAAATTGCGTTCGCGGGCGGCGTTCACCAACGCGTGCAGGACGGTTGGATGGATTGAAGCCAACTCCAGCGCCAGCGCGGCATCGGCGCTGTTGCCGATCTGGGCGAGCAATTCCGCGAGAACAAGTTTGCGCGCGGTGGACAGCGCGGGGTCGGCCAGTTTTTGGCGCACCACGCTGGCGACTTCGTTGCCGCCGCCTTCGCGCACGACGCTTAACAGATGCGCCGGTTTGGCAAAATCCAGTTTGCCCGCCAACAACGCGGGCTTCCATTCGCTGGCGAGGGCGTGGACGGCGTTTTTGAAGGCGAAGGTGATAAAGCGATCCGCCTCGCCATCGGCGGCTTGCGCGGCGATGACGATGGATTCCGCCTCGCGCACATCGCTCGCGGCCACGATGGCTTCCAGCCGCACGCGCGAATGTTCATCCGTCGCGCTGCGGCGCAGAAGTGCAAGCGGGTTTTTCAAGCGGTCGTGCCAGCGCCCAACCACGCGCGTGGCATAAGCGCGCGCACGATAATCCTTCGAGGCGAGCAAGCGCTCGAGCAAGGGGCGGTCCACCACTTCGTGCGATTCAAACACGCCGATGGCTTCGAACAGTTTGGCTTCGAGCGCGGGGTCGGTGGGCTTCAGCGCGTCGACCCATTGTTGCGTGGCGGCTATGGCCTTGGCCTTCGGCAAATCCATCAGGCGCAGCTTGGCCAGTTTGCGCGTGCGGCGCAGGGGCGCGGGGAGTTGATTACATAATTGCGCGGCATTCATTTTGGCCAACGCCGGCGGCTTGAGCAGCGGCTGGCCCCTGGTCGTGATGCGCCAAATGCGGCCGTGCTTTTTGTCGCGATCCGGATGTCGCAGCGAGGCTTGGTAATGGCCGATGATGGGGTTGAACCAGTCGGCGACGTACAGCGCACCATCGGGGCCGGTGTTGAGGTCCACGGGTCGAAAGGCGTTGTGGGTGGAAGTGAGAATGGGCGCTAGCGTTTGCAGCTTGTGGCCCGCGCCGTTCACGGTGGGGCGGAGCCGGGCGATGTTGCGCGCGAAATAACCGGCAATCAAGAAGTCTCCCTGAAAATCCTTGGGCAACACCGGCGTGTCGACAATTTCGATAATCATCGATTTAATTTTCGTGGCGCCAATCTGCACCGCACCGCCCCAGTAACCGCCGACGATTTGTTCGCTGGTCACCATCCCCGGTAGCAGTTCGCTGACGCCCGGGCCGTTGCTTTTAATAAACGGCTCGCCCCAATCGCCAAACGCAAACCCCCACGGATTGCCGCCGCCGGAGGTGCGCCGGTGCGCGTGCAGTTGGCGGCGCAGTGGTCGCAGTCGCCATGAGCCGTGCTCGTCCAGCTTGCGAATGCCCCACGGCGTTTGCACGCGCGAGAAGCAGTGCAGCCCTTGGCTGAAAAACAATTCGCCGCCGGGACTCCACGCGAAGGAGTTGATGGTTTGATGAGTGTCGCCCGTCCCAAAGCCGCTGAAAAGCACCACGCGTTTGTCCGCTTTGCCGTCGCCGGTCGTATCGCGCACGTGCAGCAACTCGCGCCCGTTGCCGATGTACGCGCCGCCATGGCCGAGCGCAAACCCGGTGGGCATATTGAGTCCATCGATGTAGGTGAAAATTTTATCCGCCTTCGCGTCGCCGTTGGTGTCTTCGAGAATGAGCAGCTTGTCATTCGGCTTCGCGCCCGGTTTGAGCTGCGGATACGCCCACGTGCACAGCACCCACAACCGCCCGCGCGCGTCCCACCGCATGCAAACGGGATTGGCGATGCCCATCGATTCATCGGCGAACAAGTTGACCTGCAACCGCTTGTCCACCGCAAACGAAGCCAGTTCGGCTTTCACTGAGTTGTCGGCCTCGGGCGTGGAGACGGACAGGGAATTTTGCCCAAGGCCAGCCGGTTGTAGCACGGTGAACAACGACCAAGCGGATGCAATCGGGACAACTCTTTTTAGCGATACCATTGGGTGAAGCTCTCGACCGGCTCGCGGTCGGTGCGGTATTGGTATGACGGATCGTCGTAGTCCGCATAGCCAAGCGCCACGCCGCAAATAAGTTTTTTGCTTTTGGGAATGTTCAGCAGATCCCGGGCGACATCGGGATACTCGGCGAGGGCGGCTTGCGGGCAGGTCTCGAGTCCATGGCCGCGGGCGGCGAGCATGACGTTTTGGATGAACATCCCGGTGTCCACCCACGAGCCTTTCTCGAGAATCGTATCGATGAAAAAAAGCAGGGCAACTGGCGCGCCGAAGTGGTGGTAATTCTTTATCCACTGCATCTTGCGCTTCTCTATGTCTTTGCGCTCGATACCCAGCGCGGAGTAGAGGGCGTGGGCGCAGGCGTATTTGCGTGAAATGTACGGCTCCTCGCTTTTCGTCGGGTAGTAATTGTAATCCGGCCGGGATTTTTCGCCGCTGATACGCCGCTTGGCCATGGCGTCGCCGAGTTGCCGCTTGGTTTCGCCGGTAAGCACAGCCACATGCCACGGCTGGGTGTTGGCTCCAGACGGTGCCCACCGGGCGCATTCCAATATCTCGGTGACGACCTCGTCCGAAACCGCCTTATCGAGAAACGCCCGGGCGGATTTACGATTTCGAATTGCTTCTGTGACTTCCATTGTCTATCCCAGTTCCCTGCGTCGGTTGAAACAGGCAACCTAACAAGCGCATACCCGCGCGACAACCGATTGTTGGTCTCATAGCGAAAAGTAGAAATGAACCGGATTTTGATTTTAGAACTGGTCACTGCGCTTGGTTTTGCCGCAGTCCAGGCGGCACAGAAGCCGAACGTACTATTGATCCTCGTCGACGACTTGAAACCGGCGATGGGGTGCTACGGCGACAATGCGGCGATAACCCCAAACATGGACGCCTTGGCTAGGCGCGGCATGCGGTTCGACATGGCGTACTGCAACCAGGCGGTCTGTGCGCCGTCGCGGTTTACGCTGATGCTCGGGGCGCATTCGACATCAACAGGCCTGTACGGGCTTGGCAGCCATTTGCGCAAGGCCTGGCCCGGTGCCGTCACGATGCCTCAGCATTTCGCCAAACATGGCTACCGCACCGAATCGCTTGGCAAAGTGTTCCACATTGGCCATGGCAACCAGGGTGATCCCGAGTCGTTTAGCGTCCCGCATTTTCATGACAAGGTGATCGAGTACCTCGATCCTGAGAGCACCGACGGCGGCAAGCTCACCCGCGAGGAGGCGCTGTTCACAAACCAAAAGCTTGGCCAAATCCGTTCGCTGCCTCGCGGCGCGGCATACGAGTCGCCGATGGCAAACGACGCTGACTACGCCGACGGCCGCGTCGCCGACGAAACTGTAAAGCGCCTTAAGGCTGCAAAGCAGCGGTTGGCCAAGGATGACACACCGTTCTTCATCACCGCCGGTTTTGTGCGGCCGCACCTGCCTTTCTCAGCGCCAAAGAAATATTGGGACATGCACGACCCGGCCAAGCTGCCGATGCCGGTTAACAAGGCGTTCCCGAAAGATGCGCCGAAAGTCGCTCTCAAGCGCGGCGGCGAGATCGCGGCATTCAAGCCGGTCCCGTCCAATGGCGAGATTGATGAAGAACTCACCCGCAAGCTCATCCACGGCTACTATGCGAGCACCAGCTATGTGGATGCGCAGATTGGCAAAGTGAC
>DQOE01000048.1 GCA_015658765.1 Verrucomicrobiota bacterium
AAGCGGAACCAAATGCCTTGACCGAATTTTCGTCTCCCTCCAGCCTGCCTGTTCTCATGAATTTCAATACCCATCGATGCTTGGCTGCTGTTTTTGCGGTCGCTCACTCGGCTGCTTGGACGACCCAAGCGGAGGACGCCGAGGTCACGCATCATTACACCGACAACGATGGCGTGAAAATCCACTACGCCACCGCCGGCGACTCTGGGCCGCTGGTCGTGATGATCCACGGCTTTCCCGACTATTGGTATTCATGGAACGAACAGATCAAAGCGTTGAAATCGACCCACCGCGTGGCGGCGATCGACCAACGCGGCTACAACCGCAGCGACAAACCCAAGGGCCTCGAGAATTACGCCATCCCGAAACTGGTTTCCGACGTTGCCGCCGTGATCCGTGACATGGGCGAAAAGAGCGCGGTGATTGTCGGGCACGACTGGGGCGGGATGGTGGCATGGCAGTTTGCCATGACGAAACCGGAGATGACTGACCGCCTGGCTGTGCTGAACTTGCCGCACCCTAAAGGGCTGAACCGCGAACTGGCCAACAACCCCGACCAGCAGCGCAACAGCCAATACGCGCGGGCGTTTCAACTGCCGGGCGCGCACAAGCTGCTGACTCCAGAGCGCTTGGCCGGCTGGGTGAAGGGCGAGGCCAAGCGCGCAAAATACATCGAGGCGATGAAGCGTTCCGACTTCGAGGCGATGTTGAATTATTACAAGCGCAACTACCCTCGTCCGCCGTACGAGGAGGACACGTCGGATCCGGTGCGCCTGAAAATGCCGGTGCTGCTCATCCACGGCCTAGACGACAAGGCGCTGTTGCACGGCGCGCTCAACCGCACGTGGGAATGGCTCGACGGCGACCTGACGCTGGTGACGATCCCGGGCGCGGGCCACTTTGTGCACCACGACAAGCCGGCACTCGTCAGCCGCACGCTGAAGATGTGGCTGCTGCGCGACCGTTGATCACGGTTCGCGAACCTCAATGCGATAGTAGCGGGTTTGCTGCGAGCCGGGCAGGAACTCGGGGAGTCTGACGAGGCCGGAGGTCGGTCTCGGTTCTAGCCGGCCGACGGTGCTCCAGTTGCCCTTGGCCAAGTCGTCTCGGGCCTGCAGCCGGTAGGCGATCCCGGCGTGTGCCATGAACTCGACGAGGACGGTGTCGCCGGTGACGGTGATCGATTCCAAGGCGAGGTGGCTCGCGGCGTTCGCCGGGTCGGTGCCCGCAAAATATTCCGCAAGATTGGTCAGGCCATCGCCATCGGGATCGAGCAGGGCGGCGTCGGGGGCCAGGCCGTGTGCGCTCTCCCAGTCGTCCGGCAGGCCATTGAGATTTAAGTCGAGGCGGTTGGGAGCGCCGGGGGTATCGAGGGTCGGGAAGCGGGCAAGCGTGTCGGCCCCGTCGGGGAAGCGTCCCTCGGAGACAGCCTCGGATTGGCGGCTGAACGCCACTTCGTCAATCAGGCGGCCGTCGGGATCGCGGAGGGCGATGCTCTCTCCGCTGGCGCGAAGCTTGAATGAGGCATGGTCGGCACCGCGCCTGGCACGGGCGTCGGCAATGATTTTTTGGAATGCAAAATAGCCGCCGCCGATGAAGCAGTGGGCGGGCAGGCGATGAAGCGTCGGTTTGGCGGGGTCGTCGGAGAGGAAGAACCCGCCAAGGGCGATCGGCTGGCCGGTTGGGTTGTGGAGCTCAAACCAGTCATCTCCCTTTTGTGGGTTGGCCATCCACTCGTTGATGCGGAGTTGTGCGGGGTCGCCGGTGGAGAGCGGCTTGTTGGCGGCTCCCGGGGTCGGTTCACCGGGCGACCACACCCCGGCGGCCAGGGGGTTGCGCCCGAGCGCCAAGTCCGGGGATTGGAAACCGAACACGATGCCGTCGAGCAGCGCCCCGCCGCGCGCCTGTGCATCGTGCAGGTAAATCGCGTCGCCGGATGCCTTGAGGCCAAAGCCGGTGTTGGCGGCGGAAGCCGGTTTGTCGGGATTGCACTCGACCACGGCGTAGCCGCCAGAAGCGATGACGCTGCCCTCGGGAAAGACGAAGCGGTGGGGGGAATCGGGGGAGTCGCTCAGTCCCATGCCGGACAGGTTGATGGGGTCGGGGTGCGGGTTGTAAAGTTCCACCCAGTCGGGATAGCCGCCGCGCGCGCTCGTGAAGGAGCGGTTGTCGGCCAGCAGTTCGCTGATGACGAGTCCCGGAGCCTCGCCGGCCGACGCAGTTTTTGCCTCGAGCCGCAGGCCGAACACGATGTCGCTGCTGTTTCCGCTGACTTGGTGCACCTCGGCGGCGAGCAGGTTTTCGCCCGGCTTGAGCAGCGCGGTGTCGATCGTGAACGGCCCCTCGAGCGTGGCGTTGATGATGTTCCTGCCGGCCAACATTTCGTGGTGTGGTGCGATGTCCGGGGGCATGCCGAGCCGCAGCGCCTCTTTGCCGTTGAGATAGAGGATCGCGCCGTCATCGACCACCGCCCAAAGCTGCAGGCGGGTCGGCGGAGCTTCCCCGTTCCACTCAAACCGGGTGCGGAAATAAAACGTCCTCGGGCCAAGCGCGAGCGGCGTGTTCAGCGGAGCCGGCATCGGGCTGGACTCTTTGGCCAGGAGCGCCTTGCCGCTTGGCCAAGCGGCATCGTCAAAGCCGGGCTCAAGCCAGGCCGCCGGCGGCGCGGCGGCGTCCTGATGGTAGCTCCATTGGCTGGCCATCTCGATGAGGGTCAACTCGGTTGGCACCGGGTTGATGACCGACTTTTTGGGGTTGAGCGAGCCGGGGCTGGGGAGCAGCAACGCCTCGATCGCGGCGGCACCGTCGGGCACGCGGCCCATGGATGCGCCCGGCATTTGCGGGGCGTACCAGACCTGATCGATCAGCGCTCCATCGGCGTCAAACAACGCGATCAGCCCCTGGTCGGATGACAGTTGAAACCCGAGCCGCTGCGCCCCGCCGCTGGCCCGGAAGGCCAAGGCTTCCCCGGCGGTGATGAAGGAGAGGGCGGGGAACAACCAGTGGCTCGTCTGCCGCAGGGGCCGGTCGGTGAGGGACAAATCCCGCAACGCCACCGGCAGGGGTGAGTCGTTGAACAGCTCCACGAAATCGTCGTTGCCGGGGCCGGGGCCCTTGGCCAGCCACTCGTTGATCCTGAGTGCCGAGGCGGTTCCGACCGGGGCAGGCCGGTTGGGTTTGCCGGGAGTGGGGGATGCCAGCGCCCAGCCACCCGGAAGGCGGGCGATGGAGTGGCCGGGGATTTGCGGGCCGAACACCACGGCATCCAGCAGCCGGCCTCCCCGCGCAGGCAGGTCAAACAGCACGGCCGATTCGCCGCTGTCGCCCAGTGAAAAACCAAGGCTCCAGCCGGGTGCCTCCCGGTTCTCCGCAGCAACGACCAGCAACCCGCCGGCCTCAAGTTCTGCGCCCTCGGGGAACACAAACTTTGCCGGCGAGTCCGGGTCGTCCGTGAGGCTCATGCCGGAAAGATTCACGCTGAAGCGGCTGCGGTTGCGGATCTCGACCCAGTCGCCGCCCACCGCCATGACCTCGCTGATCAGCAGCGGCGACGCCTCTCCGGAGACCGCCCACGTCATCACATGCGGCAAGGACATCCACTCACCGGCGGCGTCCCGCCCAATGACCTCAAGCGTGTGCTGCCCCTCCGCCGCGACTGAGAGAAAGAGCGGCTCGGCGATCGGTTTCTGTGTGCCGAACTCCCCGCCGTCCAGCCGAAACCGGTAATGCGTCAGGCCCGGCCCCCAAACGGTGAGCGCCTCGTCCCGGTTGGGCGTGGGGGAGACCGGAGCGCCGGCGAGAAGAAGCCGCCCGCCACCGGGGCCGATGTCGCCGCCGAACAGCCCCATCCCGGCAGCTGCGGCGGGTGTGGCCTCAATGTTTCCGTCGCCCGGCCGGAAAGGCGTCTGCGCGAACAGGCCGTGCGTGACGTCGCCGACTGCGCCGGGATGGAACAGCGCCGCGCAACGGTCGAACAGATTGTTCGTCCAGACATTTTTGCCGGCATCGGGAACGCCGACAAACTCTGCAATGCGGACGGCGCAGTTGGAGAACCGGTTGTTGTGCGCCACCAGCGACACGCGGCCCGCGAGACGCAGCGCAACGTCCGCTTGGCCAAGCCGGTTGTGGGCCAGCACCGCGCTTGGCCAAGCGCCAGCCGAAATGCCGTTGATGGAAACCACCGCCGCCCGCTTGGCCGGTGATTCCGTGTGGCGGAAATTCTGGAACCGGTTTTCCCACAGGAAGCTGTTGCAGCCGGACAACTCGAGCGCCTCCCGGGCACCCCCGGAAAACCGGTTGCCGCGCAGCTCAAACCAAGCGCCGAGTTGGCCTTGGCCATCGAACACAAACACCGGGGCCGCCCGGTCAATTGCGGAAAACCGGTTGCCGCGAAAGACGACAGGATTGTCACC
The DNA here is from genome assembly GCA_015658765.1 of Verrucomicrobiota bacterium. Taxonomy (GTDB): domain Bacteria; phylum Verrucomicrobiota; class Verrucomicrobiia; order Limisphaerales; family UBA1096; genus UBA1096. The sequence goes on from DQOE01000048.1 coordinate 4,413, forward strand.
GGCGAAGCCGCTCCCGGTCACGATGGGCACCGCTGCCCCGGCACTTGTCGCGGACACCTCGAACGAACAGTCGCTAGCAACCAGCGCGGAGTTTGAAAACCCGAGCGCGGAGCCAAGCAGATCCCGGAAGGCAACACCGGACAACTCGAGCCGGGAGTTCTCGACGCGCATCGCGGCGGTGTCGGCAGCGACGAAAGAGATGTTCACGTGGGATAACTTGTTTGGCTGGGTGGAATCGATCCACCGAATCCCGTGCCATCGATGACTCGTGCCGGGGGGAGTGGTCAGGGTGGCCGGCCGGTCGGGGTCTCCGCTGATCGTCAACCGGCCCCGAACCTCGAGCTGGGCGTCCGCCCCGAAATACACCATGGCCCCGGCCTTGATCGAGAGCGCCGCCTGTTTCTGAACGATCGTTTTGCCGGGGAAAAACCACGGCCCACCCGCGGCGGACAAAACCGTGTCCACCGTGATGTTCGCGTTGACTGGCTGGTGCGCGCCGGTCTCGTGCCAGACCGTGAAGTCGAGGCGATCCAACTCGTTGTGGCTCGCATCGAAGGCTCTCACGGAGAGGTGGTTGAGCCCCGGCTGCAACACGACGGCATCGGCTTGCCACGTGGCCTCCCAAGCCGACCAGGCTGCCGGGATGCCATTCACTGTGACCGAGCGGGTGGCCAGGGCGTTTGCGCGGCCCTCTAGGGCGACCCAAGAGGTCTCCGAGACGCGAAGCCCCAGCTTGACCGGGAGGGCGGTCGAGAGAGTCAGCGCCTCTGGGATTTCCGACAGGATGAACTCGCGCCGGGCCGCAGCAAAACTGTTCAACCGCTGGATTTCCGATTCATCCGCCAAGCCTCCCAGCACATGCTCGACGAACGCGGGAAATTGATCCTCCGAAAAAACGGTGTCTGCCTGCCTCTGCAACTCGGCGAAGTAACGCGGCACGAACGCCGGGTGTTTCAGGAAACGGGCCACCTGGGCCGGCTGGGTCAAGTGCCCGCTGGCGTTTGCCGGCTCGGCGGCCCGGAAAAGCCCGGCCGTGGGATCTCCGGCTGTGTCACCCCGGCCCAGGATGGTGTCAAGGTCGTACGGGGCAAGGACATGCCGGTCGCTGGACAAGTCCCTGAAATGGATGAAGTCGTCCCCGATCCCGTTGCCTAGCCCGGTTTCGCGGTTGTCGAAAAACGTGTTGATGGCAAAAAAGCGCAGCCAGTTGTCCACGTCGAGCGACTCCTCAACGGAGGCGACGAACTCGTCGTCCGGGGTTTCCGTCAGGAGTTGGCAAAGCTGGATCAAGTCCCGCCAGTCATCCTCGGCGGCGTTGGTTTCCTTGAAATAAACCTGCCGGTACAGATCGGGGTTTTCGCCCAAGTAGGCGAAGTCGGCCTCCATGGTTCCGGTTCGCACCGTGCGGTAAATATTCACGGGGCCCAGGTTGTGGAAATCCGCAAAGTCGCCGTCCACCACGTCGTTGTGCGCGTACATTCCGTACATGGGGTATCCGGCCACGGCGGAGTCGGCGCCGTTCAGGCGGACGCGAACCAGACGCGAGCGAGCCATCATCACACCCGCCTGCTGGCACAGCGCGCTGCCGAGAAACTGGATGTGCGGATGCTGCGCGTTGAGGTTGATTTTTTCAACGTCGTGCCAGGGGGCGTCACTGGGGAAATCCACCCTGAAGTTGTTTGGTGTTTTCCAGCGGCTCCCGTTGCCGCGGTTTCGGATATCCGCAAGGTAGCGGATTTCCTGTTTGCCGCTCATCCGGGAGACGAAGGTGGCATTCATTCGCGCGTCGCTGAAGCGGCCGGTTGAGTTGTTCACCATCTTGAGGAAGTAGTCCCTTTCCGTTTGCGTCATGATGATCCGGTAAAAGGGGAGGGAGTCGTCCGCAGTCGAGTCGTCCACCTGGTAAAGCAGGTTCGCCCGGGGAGTGTCCTCCGGGACGGAAACCGCCGGGTAAGTCCTGGAGTGGTTCTGCGCATCCCTTGCACGGACATAAAACTCAACGACCGTGCCATCCGGAAACGCCGGGATGGATTGGCCAAACAAACCGTCACCGGCCAGCCCATCCCCGTGCGCCCCGTCATCGAGCAGGGACGCCACTTGGTAATCCTCCGCCGAGTCCGGCCGGTAAAACAGATCGGCGGCCAGTCCGGTTTTCTGTTCGTCAACCAGTCTCGCGGTGATGCGCACCCGGCTCGAGGATTGCGGCACGACGGGGGAGTGGCGGACCTCGAGAATCATCGGCGCCGCATCCGCGTTGAACACGGAATTGGCCGCCCCCGGCGTGCCCTCCTCCACGGTGCTGGCAGCCCAGTTTTGCCCGTGCTTGTTGGAGAGGCCCGGGTTCACAAGCTCGAGGGATTTGCCTCCGCCGTCATGTTCCGCCAGCCAATCCCAGCCTCGGTGTTTGTAGTGGGGCAGCCCTCGCTGCCGGACGGCCCACTCTCCCTCATCGGCGTACGAAACGGAGTCGACCGTTTTGCCGTTGGCATTCTCCAGCCGGAGCGTCTCCCCCCGGTTGCTCAGCACGCCATCCCAGCCGCCAACGATCGGTTGTACGCCGGGGTGCTTGGCCTCGAAGACGGCCGCGTCTGCCGCAACGACGAGATAGCCATGCGGCGGCACGGTTGCTTTTGGGAAGTCAAACCGCACTCCGCGGCGCAGCGACCAGCTCTCAAGGTTGACCGCTTGATCGCCGGTGTTGTGGAGTTCCACAAACTCCTCGCGGACATCCTCGGACGCGGGGTGATAATGGATTTCATTGATCACCACACCACCGAACAACGGCCAAGCGGCAATCCAGCCAGCGGTGGCCAGCACGGCCCGCTTGGCCAAGCGAGTGTTCAACGACACGGCGCGCAGACCGGTTCCCAGTTTTGTTTGATGAAATATTTCCATGCCGTGCCGCTACTGATCCCCCACGAGGCGCAACCTGAAAAAACCTGACCGCGATTGAAAGTGATCCAAGGGGGTCACCCTGTTTTCCCCGGTCGGGGCGAAAACCGGCTGGAACTGCTGCAACGTTTCCCAAGGCGTGTCGGCGGCCAAGCGGCGTTTGCCCTGAAGTTGGTACACCCGATGGGGCTTGGCTTGCCACTGGAGTTGGGGGGTTCCATCACGGCCGCGCTCCGCCTTGAGCCGGATCGCGCTGAACGGGTTCACCGGATCCGTTCCCGCTGCGAGTTCCCAGCGGTTGGCCAAGCCGTCTCCGTCAAAATCATCGCTTGGCAGGACATCACCGATATTCGACACGGCATCCCCGGGCTTGGCACGGACCACGCGCTGCTCCCATTCGTCGGGGAGCTTGTCCGAGTCGGCATCAGTAGATTGGCTTGAGGTGAGCGACAGGTCGAAAAACAGGTCGGTGCTGTCCGGACGCGTGTTGAACAGGTGAACCGCCACAATGTTTTTTCCGGTCGCAAGCGACGGGATTTTCGCGGCCGGGATGACAGCGCTCCACTCCCTCGGTGCGAAATCCGACTCGCTGGCTCTGCCGTTGAACGGCAGTTCACCGGCCGGTAGCCCGACGCGGGCCAGTTCGAATCCGTTGATCCAAATGGCAAAGCCGTCGTCGTACGTTGCGTGAAACTGCAACGAACCCATGGAGTCCGGCGAGTCCAGTTCAATCTCATGTCGCAAATAGACGGTGGTGTAATTGTTGCGCATGTCGTTCAGCGCGGTTTGGACACCCTCCCGGCCGTAGCCGAAGGGGGCGGTGCCGGTTGTCCATGGGGCGTCGCTGAAGCCCTGTTTTTGCCATTCATTCCTTGGCTCCGAGGCCTCCTTTATGCCCTTGAGCCATTTCCATTGGCCTGATTTTGCCGCAATCCAAGTTTGGAATGTCCCTGTTTCCTGTGCTTGGAAAAGCACGGACTTTAGGCCGGACAATTCACCGTTTACCGCCTCCAACAATTCAACCTTGAAGGCATCCGCCCCCGCAAGGTCGGGTATTTTCAGCGAAACATTCTTCGCCGTTTCTCCCGCTTGAAAAACAAGTTTGCCATCTGCAACCACTTTGCCGGCCTCCCCATTTTTATTCATAACCCGAACCTTGAAACGAGCCTGCACCGGTCGGGTCGAGGGCCGGCTCAGGCCGACGGAAATCCGGCTTGGGGCGACGAGCCGATCCCAGCCCCTGAACCCAATGCCGGGCACAAACGGGGATTCAGATAAAAAGGGCGAAAGCAACCCGGAGTGTGCGGTGGGCTCCCAGACCCAGTTGTCAGGAAACGATTCATGGGGCTTGGAAAGATAATTGCGCTCGATTTTCATTCGGGAGATTTTTTCCGCCCACAAATCCCGGCTCATGCCCCAGACATCCCGTTGATTGAATATGGAAAGGGTGCCGGTCATGGAAAGAAAACCGAGGTGGCCGCCGCCGTAATTATCGCCAAAGCGCGCGCCGACCCCGTTGCCGGTGAGGAGGCAACGCTCCAGGGTGACATTCGGCGAGAGGTAGCCCACCTCGACAGCCTGCCCGCAGTTGATAATGACCGAGTCGAGCACGCGCACGATTTTGTCAGCGCCGGACAGCGCCAAGCCCTCATGAAAGCAGCTCTCAATCCAACAACCGGAAACGGTCACCGTGCCCGGTGAATCCCCGCCGGCATCAATGCCGTCGTCCTTGCACCAGCCGATGAGCGTCCCGGAGATCTCGTGTTCGCCGAGGGTGAAATACAGCGCGTCATTGTCGCCGTCCTCGTAGGTGGCGCTGTCGCTTGGGAAATCGAGCAGCGCGCTGTCACGGATCGTCACGGAGCCGCCGTTGAACTGTCCAACGGTTTGGCACCGCTGCACCACACAGCGGTCCAGCGTGAGTTGGGCGGATTCGCCGTGGAACGCCTGCCCGGCGTTGTCGATGAAAAAGCAGTCCGCGAACGCTCCCTTGGCCCCTTCGCCGAGGAAAAATGCGGCCTGCTCGTTTCGGTGCGTGCCGGGAACATTATTGGCCACGAACCACCACGAGTTGCCGCCGCTGCCGGTGACAAAAGCCCAACTCGCTTCGGCTGACGCTGCGCTGCCCTTCAGCGTGATCCCGCCCCACGGCGCGTCCGGCGTTTCCGGGCAAAAAACGACCGGCGCTTCCTTCGTCCCCTCGACGATGAGCTTGCCCAGCACGGTCACCTCGGTCTTCGGCGCGAGCTTGATGACGCAACCCTGCTTTATAATGAGGGTGGCACCCTTTGCGACGGTCAAATTGGAGGTCACATGGATTCTGGACCCCTCCTTCCACGTCGTTGATTTTGTGACGGTGCCTTGCACTGCCTGCCACTTGGCATTGCCGATGGTGATCGTTTTGTCTGCGGACAACGGCCCGGCCTTGAAGACAAGTTTTTTCGCTTCAACTTGATCCAGCAATCCTGAGCCGACCCCCCGCTTCATTGCGATGCTGTGCTCACCCTTGAGTTGGCCGTTGAAGTTCACGCGCCGGTTTTGCGAATCCATCATCATGGCAACCATGGGCACCGGCAGCCCGGCGGGGAAGCTCTTGGGCATGAACAGTTCCAGCCGGACGGTGCCTGCGGCGTTCGCGTTCAGCGCTTGGCCGGAGGCGACCGGGGGCAGCGGCGTCCACGGCGGCAGTGCCCACTCCGCTTGGCCACGAGCAGACTGGATCACGAAACGAACCAAGTGGAATTGCTCCCCTTCCGGTTCGGGCCGTTGCTCGACCGAGTTCAACTCGTGAAAGCCGGGGCGGGACACGTCAAACCAGGTTCCCGCAGGGATGCGTTGGCCGTCGAGCCAATATTTCGCCGGGGTGCTGCCGGTTTTGTTGACGCGGATGCGGACGGAGCCATTGGCGACCTGCTTGTCCGAGATTCCCTCGACGACGATCCCGCCGCTCACCCGCGCTTGGCCAAGCGCAGCCAGCAGGAGCGCCAGCGCTGGGGCAAAACAAAATTGTGATGCAGGTGGATTTGGTCGCATAAAACAACTCCCTCAGTACGGGAAAACCAGCAGCCGGAAGTAGCGCGCCGGCTGATCCCGCTCGATGAGTTCGCGCACCACCACCTCGCCGCTCGCTCCCGGGGCCAGGGTGCGAGTCGTTTTCCATTTGTCGCGTTCAAGGTGTTCGCGCGACTCAATGGAGTAAGTCCGGTTGGGTTGTGCCTGAAAACGCAGTTCCAGCTGGTCGTTGTCGCGAACCACCGCCAACTCAAGCCGGCTGGCTTGGTCGCGGGGATTCGTGCCACAAATGAATTCCTGCAGGTTGGTGAGCCCGTCCCCGTCCGGGTCGCCGCCGCCGTCGTTGGATTCCGGGTCGAGGCCATGCGCCAATTCCCAGTCGTTCGGCAGTCCGTCCGAATCGCTGTCGGCCGGCGATTCATTGGGCTTACCAGGGGTGGGGATCGTGAGGGATACCATGATGCCGTCGTTGTTTTCTGTATGTTTCAGACCCCGGGACGCGATGCCCTCAAAGTGGGCAAAGCTAGCCATCGTCCCCAAGCCGGTCAAATAGCCGCTGTCGATCTGCGAGAGAAAAAGCGAGCCGCCCGCCGGCCTGATTTCAAAACGCCCGGGAGCGCCCGGCCGGCTGTAATGCCGCTTGGCCTCGAGAACAAGAAAACCAGCGGGCGGGACGACCAGGCCGGTTGGTAGCCGGAACATGGCCAAGCGCGTCGAGCGATCGCTCAGGAACCAGCCGCCGATGTTCACTGCTTGGCCGGCCGGGTTGAACAGCTCGATCCAGCCGTTGTCGCCGCTCATCACTTCGTTGATCCACAGTGGCGGCTCAAGCGGGGCCAGCTCGTTCTCGGCCCTGCCCGGGGAGCCGCCGAGAAACAGGCCGGGCATCCAGCCGGCTTTTGACGACCACACCGCCGCTGCGCTGGTGGGATCGCGCAGGACGAGCGACAGCCCTTGGCCATCGGTCTGGCGGTGCCAGCTTCCCTTGTACGCGACGGAAAACACCGTTTCGCCCCAAGCAGTTTCCAGCCGGATGGCCTCGCCGCTGTTCGACAGTTTTCCGCTCCACGGGCCAAGCACGATTGCCTGCCGTCCTCCCGGCGTTGCCCGGATCAGTCCGGGGTTCTTGGCGATGATTAGCCGCCCGCCGGGCGGCAGTTGCTCGAGGCCGGCCTCTGCGAAATCGTAAGTCATCCCGCCCACCAGACGCAGGTTGCCTAGAGCCAGGCTGCTCCAGCCTTTGTTTTGAAACTCGATGAATTCCGCGTCCGGATTGTCGGCCGGGTGATACATGATTTCCGTGATGCGAAGGGCATCCCGGAGCGGCTGGATCGACGGGGCGGAGGCGGTGAACTCCAAAGGGGCCGACCAGTGGCTGGTGCGGCCGGTGTTGTCCTTGAACAGCGCCCGCACGCGGTAGGTTTTGCCCGGCTCCACCGCGGACGGGGGGACGTGCACCTGCGGCGTGAACGCGGCCAACTCGCCCGAGTCCCACGCGGCGCGCCACTCGAAGAGCGGCAGACGGGCCGGTTGCGCGGCTGGATCGTAACCGGCGTCCACTGCGGCGATGCGCCATCGCATCGAGGCAAACGTGTCGTCGCCCTGGCGGTCGCTGAAGGGGCTCGTTTCAAAAAACAGGGCGTTGACCGGATGCCCATCGGGGCCTTTGTATGTGACCTCCGGCGTTTTGGGGATGCGGACTGAATCCCCCCCGGCTTTTGCCAGTTGATCCAGATAGGCCGCCCGCCCTCCGCTTGGCACAGTGGGACCCGTGCTGCCGGACCAACCCCGAAAGGCAAAGTTTTTCATGTCCCTGACCTTGGTCTCCATGGGGCCGAAATCACGGCCGTTGGGGGCGGAGCGCCAGCGATCCCGGTCCGCCATCGAGATCTCGCCGATGAGGCCGGCCATGTGGTCGATCACGGGGTTGATGACCTCCTCTCTCCAAACCAAGTCGCGAAACTCCCGGATGAAATTGCGATACTCCTGCCGGAAGGCCGCGGTGGCCTTCCCGGAAGTGATGGCGTTTTTCGGGTAGTCGATGCCTTGGCCCCAGTTCGGCCCCCACGACGCATCGGCATCCCACGGCAGCACGGCTAAGCGGCCAAGCGGCGTCTCCATGCTGGGCTCGAAATACCAGGCCCGGTTCTTGGAATGCGAGTCGCGCGGCCAGTAGTCGTAATGCCGGATGGCCT
>DQOE01000151.1 GCA_015658765.1 Verrucomicrobiota bacterium
GGTTTTGCGCCGGTGCCGGCGACCTCGGCGACCGTCTTGGTGCAGGCGTTGCCGGAGCGCTGCGCGGCGTTGTAGGCGACGACCGCCTCGTGGACGGCGTGGTTGCCCTTGTCGTCATCCACGGGTGTGAACTTGGCCTTTTGCTCGCCCTTGTCCGCGCCGTTGGTGTCCTTGATTGCTACTTTCATTTTTAAATCCTCCGCTGCCTCTTACTTGGTTTTCTTCGGCTTTTTCTTGGACTCGCGAATGACGACGTAGTCGCCGTTGGCGCCGGGGATGGCTCCCTTGACGAGCAGCAGGTTGTCGTCGGCCTGCACCTGGATGATCTCGAGGTTTTGAACCGTGCGACTGTCCTGCCCCATGTGGCCGGGCATGTGTTTGCCCTTGGTGACGTGGCCGGGTGTTGACCCTGCCCCGATGGAGCCGGGTCGGCGCCGCCATCCGCCGGAACCGTGCGAACCGCGACCGCCGCCGAAGTTCCAGCGCTTGACCACTCCCTGAAAACCGCGGCCCTTGCTCTTGCCGATCACGTCGACGTAATCGCCGGCCTCGAACACGTCGGCACCGATCGAGTCGCCGGGGTTGACGTCGAGAGAGAAGTCACGAAATTCCTTGATGCGGCGAATCGGGGTGATGGCGCGAGCGTCCCAAGCCTTGCGGTTGGCCAAGCGGGCCTTGCCCTTGACGGTGCGGCCGGGCGAACGCGGCTTGTAGTTTTCCTCGCCGTTGTGCGCCTTGAGATGGCCGCGCTTGGCCAAGCTCAACCGTTGTTCCTTTTGCCCGTCGAAGCCAAGCTGAACGGCCTCGTAGCCGTCCCTGTCGGTGGTCTTGCGTTGCAGCACCTGGTTGGGGCCAGCCTGCACGATGGTGACGCTCACGGATCTGCCGTCCTCGGTGTAAACCCGTGTTTGGCCCAGTTTTTTTCCTAACAATCCAACCATGGTTGCTTAAATTTTGATGGTGATGTCGACGCCTGCGGGCAGGTTCAACTTTTTCAATTCGTCCACTGTCTTGGCGGTGGGTTCCATAATATCGATCAACCGCTTGTGGGTGCGCTGCTCAAACGTTTCCTGCGCTTTCTTGTCGACGTGAGGGGAGCGGCCCACGGTGAAACGCTCGATGCGGGTGGGCAACGGGATCGGGCCGGCGACCTGTGCGCCGGTGCGCTTGACCGTCTCGACGATGTCCCCGGCCGACTGGTCGATCACCCTGTGATCGTATGCCTTGAGGCGAATTCTTATGCGGTTTTTTGGCATGACTGTATTCTTTAGGTGCGCGCCGGTTTCCTGGTGCTGCCGCTGACGATTTCCTCGGCGATGCTGTTCGGCACTTGTTCAAAACTAAATGGCTCCATCGAGTAGGAGGCGCGGCCCCGGGACAGTGAGCGGACAGCCGTCGCGTAACCGAACATCTCGGCCAGCGGCACTTCGCACGTCACGGTGCAGAGTTGCTTGTCGTCGGTCTCCATGCCGAGGATCTTTCCGCGGCGCCGGTTCAGGTCGCCCATCACGTCGCCCTGATATTCATCGGGCGTGACCACCTCCACTTTCATGACCGGCTCGAGCAGAATGAGCTTGGCCTTTTTGCAGGCCTCCTTGAAGGCAAAGATGCCGGCCATCTTGAACGCCAACTCATTCGAGTCGACCTCGTGGTATGAGCCGTCAACCACCTCCACCCTGACATCGACCATCGGGTAACCGGCCAACACGCCGCTGGCGATGGCTTCCCGAATGCCGGCATCCACCGCAGAGTGGTACTCCTTGGGGATGACACCACCGACGATCTTGTTCTCAACCTCGATACCCTTGCCGCGTTCGTTGGGCGCGATGTTGATGATGGCGTGGCCGTACTGGCCGCGACCGCCGGATTGGCGGATGAACTTGCCCTCGCCCTCGGCGGCAAGAGTGATGGCTTCGCGGTAGGAAATCTGCGGCACACCGACGGTGGCCTCCACCTTGAACTCGCGCAGTAGGCGGTCACGGATGATGTCCAGGTGCAGCTCACCCATGCCGGCGATGATCAACTGCCCGGTTTCGTCGTTGGTGAAGACGCGGAACGTCGGATCCTCCTCGGACAACCGCTGCAACGCCTCGGACATTTTGTCGCGATCAGCGTTTGAGTTGGGCTCGACGGCCATCGAGATGACGGGCTCGGGGAAGGTCGGAGGCTCAAGCATCACGTCCAGTTCCTTGTCACACAAGGTGTCGCCGGTGGTGACGTTACGGAGTCCCACGATGGCGGCGATGTCCCCGGAGTACACGGCATTCACATCGGTGCGCTTGTCGGCCTGCAACATGATCAGGCGGCTGACGCGGTCGCGCTTGCGCGTGCGCGGATTGTAAATGGTGTCGCCCTTCTTGAGTTGCCCGGAGTAAACGCGGATAAAAACCAGCTTTCCCACGAATGGGTCGGTCCACAGTTTGAAAGCCAACGAGCAAAACGGGCCGTTGTCATCCGGCTCAACGGTGACCTCCGTGGTTTCGTCGTCCGCCTCGACCGCTGTGGCGGCGGGAACCTCGACCGGCGATGGCAGGTAGTCCACAACGGCATCCATTAGCGGTTGCACGCCCTTGTTTTTGAAGGCAGACCCACCGAGGACGGGTACCATTTTCAAGTCGCAGGTCAACCGCCGGATGGCCTTCTTTAGTATCTCCGGGGTTATCTTCCTGTCCTCGAGCACCATCTCGGCCACCTCATCGTCGAGGTTGGATACGGCGTCAATAAGCTGTTCCAAAGCCATCTCGGCTTCGTCCTTGAGGTCGGCGGGAATATCTGTGATGTCGTACTTGACACCGGTTTCGTCGGCGGGATCGTAAACAATAGCTTTTTGACTCACGACGTCGATCACGCCGCTGAGTTTATCTTCCGCGCCAATCGGAATGCCAACCGGGTGCGCCTCGGCACCGAACTTGGTGCGCAGATCGTTGACGGCCTTGTTAAAGTCGGCACCGGTGCGATCCATCTTGTTGATGAACGCAATCCGGGGAACGTTGTATTTGCTGGCCTGCCGCCAGACGGTTTCGGACTGGGGCTGCACGCCGGCCACACCGCAAAAAACAGCCACGGCACCGTCGAGCACACGCATGGAGCGCTCCACCTCTGCGGTGAAATCCACGTGGCCGGGGGTGTCGATGATGTTGATGCGATTGTCGATCTCCGTAAATAGCTTGGCCAAGCCTTCATCCCTTTGCTTCCAAAAACAGGTGGTGGCAGCCGAGGTGATGGTGATGCCGCGTTCGCGTTCCTGCTCCATCCAGTCCATGACAGTGTTTCCGTCGTGAACCTCGCCGATCTTGTGCATGAAACCGGTGTAGAAGAGAATGCGCTCCGTGGTCGTGGTCTTGCCGGCATCAATGTGGGCAGCGATGCCAATGTTGCGAGTCCGCTCAAGCGAATACTCCCGGTCAGGCGAGTTGATGTTCTTTTTCTGTTCCAATGTGGCAGTCATTTATTCTTGTCGCTAAAAAAACCCAGCAAAACCATTCAAAAAAACCAAGCTATTTCAGAGATCGTCTCATCCACGTATAAACCGTTGGACGCGGGGCAACCTGGCCAAGCGCTTGGCCAAGCGAACTCTTCTTCCCTACCAGCGGAAGTGCGCGAAGGCCTTGTTGGCCTGGGCCATTTTGTGCATCTCGTCCCTCTTGCGGATGCAACTACCCTGACCTTCACTGGCGTCCCTGATTTCAGTGGCCAGGGCATCCTTCATGGGCACTCCCTTGCGGGCCTGCGAAAAACTCACCATCCAGCGCAACGCCAATGCCGTCTGCCGGCTTGTGCTGATCTCGAGCGGAATCTGGTAGGTTGCCCCACCGACACGCCGCGACTTGACCTCGAGTCGTGGCCGGGCATTGCTCACGGCTCGCTCCAGGATTTCCAAGGGATCGCTCCCCTGCTTTTCCGCGGCCAACTTGTCGAACGCCCCGTAAATGATTTTTTCCGCCACGCTTTTCTTGCCCTGGCGCATGGTGAAATTCACCAGCAAGGTGACGGTCTTGCTCCCGTAACGGGAGTCCGGTGTTACTTCGCGCTTTTCTGCTCTTCGACGGCGTGCCATGTCTGGTAAAAATCTCTTTCTTTACGACTACTTTTTCTTTGCGGCCTTCGGGCGCTTGACTCCGTACTTGGAGCGACTGCGCCGGCGCTTCTCCACGCCGGTGGCATCCAGGGCACCACGAACGATGTGGTAACGAACACCGGGAAGATCCTTCACCCGTCCGCCCCGAATCAGGACAATGGAATGCTCCTGCAACGTGTGGCCCTCATCCGGGATATAGGCAATGACCTCGAACCCGTTGGTCAGGCGCACCTTGGCGACCTTCCGCATGGCGGAGTTCGGCTTCTTCGGAGTCCGAGTGTACACCTGCAGACAAACTCCCCGCTTAAACGGGCAGTTCTCCAGCGCCGGGGAGGTTGTTTTGGCTTTTACCTTTACCCGGCCTTTTCGGACCAATTGGTTAATTGTCGGCATTAAAAAATCTTTAAAACTACGGCTTTTAAGTGCTAATCCCGCTCGAAGGGGCGCGGAGAGTAGCAAAAACCAGTTCCGATGCAACAGGTATTTTGAACATTTCCCAGACTATTTTGTCGGCCCTGCATCATCCGAGGAGAGGATTGTCGAAAATGCGTTCTTCCTGCTCCTCGTCCTCACTCGGAGCATCGGCGATCTCCTCGGTCATGGGCTTCAACCTTACGTTGCGGTGCACGTCGGCACCGGTTCCCGCCGGAACGATGTGCCCCATGATGACGTTTTCCTTGAAGCCGCGAAGGGTGTCCACTTTCCCAAGCGTGGCGGCATCTGTCAGCACACGGGTGGTATCCTGAAAAGAGGCGGCACTCAGGAAACTCTCTGTCTCCAGTGATGCCTTGGTGATACCAAGCAACACGGGTTGACCCTCGGCGGGTTGGCCTCCCATTTTTTCGATCTTCTCGTTTTCCTCCTCGAAGGTAAGTTTCTCAACTTGCTCCCCCCAAAGGAAGGTGGTGTCTCCCGATTCAGTGATGCGGACTTTGCGCATCATCTGCCGTGAGATGATCTCAATGTGCTTGTCGTTGATGGTCACGCCCTGAAGCCGGTAAACCTCCTGCACCTCGTTCACCAGGTGATCCTGCAGTGCTTGCGGACCGCAAACCTCAAGAATCTCGTGTGGATTGACTGGGCCCTCGGTCAACTGCTGGCCTTTCTCCAGCAAGTCCCCCTTGAACACGATGACATGTTTGCCGATCGGGATGAGATGCTCCTCCTCCTCGCCGGACTCCACGTCGCGAATGATGATCGAGCGTTTGCCGCGAACCGTCGAACCAAAGTCCACAACACCATCGATCTTGGAAATCTCCGAGCCGTCCTTCGGTATGCGAGCCTCGAACAACTCTGCAACACGCGGCAGACCACCGGTGATGTCCTTGGTCTTGGCCGCCTGTCGGGGCGTCTTGGCGATCAGGCTTCCGGCGACAATGGTGTCTCCCTCTTCAACGACAATATGAGCCCCGGAGGGAATCGGATAATTGGCGATGGCCTCACCCTTCGCGTTCTCGACGATCACCTGGGGATGCAAATCCTCCTTGTAATCGATGACAACTAGAGATTTTTGGCCGGTGGCCTCGTCGTCCTCGTGCTTCATGGTCACTCCGTCGATGATGTCGTGAAACTTAATCTTACCCGGTTTCTCGGTGATAATCGGAACGTTGTAGGGATCCCACTGGACAAACACCTGTCCCTTCTTGACCTTGCCACCCTCGAGAACAGCGATGACTGAACCGATGACCACGGTGTACGCCTCCAGTTCACGGCCGTCTTTCTCATCCAAAACCTGAACGATTCCGTTCTTGTTGAGGACGATACTGTTTCCGTCCTCCAACTCCACACGCCGAATATCCTGAAACTTCAGGACACCGTCGGTGCGTGCCTCGATTTGGGGCTGCTTAAACACTGCCGAGGCGGTTCCGCCGATATGGAAGGTGCGCATCGTCAACTGAGTGCCGGGCTCACCGATGGACTGGGCGGCAATGATGCCCACGGCCTCGCCCATTTCAGCCATGACTCCGCTGGCAAGGTTGATGCCGTAGCATTTCTGGCAAACACCGCGCTTGGCTTCACACGTCAGCACCGAGCGGAGCTTGACCCGTTCGACACCTGCATCGTCAATTGTGCCGGCGTGGGCCTCGTCAATAACCTGACCGGCTTCGCAAAGGTATTCGTCCGGGTTCACCGGGTTGATGATGTCCTCAGCGGCGGTTCGGCCAACCAAGCGGTCCTTGAGTTGGACAACCTCGTCCTCACCCTCATAGATGGCCAAGCGCCAGATTCCGTTTGTGGTTCCGCAGTCCAACTCCCGGATGACAATGTCCTGGGACACATCCACCAGTTTCCGGGTCAAGTATCCGGAGTCGGCGGTCTTGAGCGCGGTGTCGGCCAAGCCCTTTCTCGCGCCGTGCGTCGAGATGAAGTAGTCCAACACTGTCAACCCCTCGCGGAAATTGGCCAGGATTGGTTTCTCGATGATATCCCCCGACGGCTTGGCCATGAGGCCGCGCAAGCCGGATAACTGGCGCACCTGTTGGCGGTTGCCACGGGCGCCTGAGTCAACCATCAACCAAACCGGGTTGAACTCATGGCTGCCATTGTTGTGATCCAGCACCTGCAGCATCACGTCCGCAATCTGGTCGGTGCAATGGGTCCAAATATCGATGATCTTGTTGTAGCGCTCGCCGGGTGTGATCACACCCCGGCGGTATTGCTTGTCCACATCGACAATTTGCTTCTCGGCCTTCTGAATCTCTGTGGCCTTTTCCTTCGGGATGATCATGTCGTGCATCCCCATGGAGATGCCGGACTTGGTCGCCGCCGCAAAGCCAAGCTGCTTGAGATCATCAAGCACGCGAACCGTTTCGTCCTGACCGCACTGGCGATAGCAATTCCAGATGATGTCCCCAAGGGCACCCTTGTTCACGATTATATTTGGGAACCCAATCTTCTCCGGCCAGATTTCGCTGAAAACAACCCGGCCAACAGTGGTCTCGATGATCTTCTTTTCCTTGTCCCCGTACGGAGAGTCCTTCCCAAGGTCGGGGTTGGCCAAGCGGATCACATCGTGAATCTTCATCTCGCCGTCGTCGTACGCGAACAAGACCTCCTGCTTGGATCCAAACAAGCGCACCACTTTTTGTTTTTTGCGAACCACATCGCGCGGCTTGGCCGTAAAGTAATAACAGCCCAAGGCAATATCCTGGGACGGAGTGATGATCGGCTTTCCGCTTGAAGGCGAAAAGATGTTGTTGGTCGCCATCATCAGGAAGCGCGCCTCCAACTGGGCCTCGACTGACAGGGGCACGTGCACCGCCATTTGGTCGCCATCAAAGTCCGCGTTGTAGGCGCTACAGGTCAGCGGATGAAGCCGAATGGCCTCGCCCTCGATCAAGGTTGGCTCGAACGCCTGAATTGAAAGACGGTGAAGGGTCGGCGCGCGGTTCAACAAGACCGGGTGCTCCTTGGTCACCTCCTCGAGCACGTCCCAAACCTCGGGAGTCTGGCGCTCGATCAATTTCTTGGCGGAACGAACGGTGTGCACGTAGCCCAGATCCTTGAGCCGCCGGATGATGAATGGCTCGAACAATACCAGCGCCATTTTCTTCGGGAGACCGCACTGGTGAAGTTTCAGCTCCGGGCCGATAACGATCACCGAGCGGCCGGAGTAGTCCACGCGTTTGCCGAGCAGGTTTTGGCGGAAACGCCCGCTCTTGCCCTTCAGCATGTCACTCAACGACTTGAGTGCACGGTTGCCGGCACCCGTCACGGGGCGACCATGACGGCCGTTGTCAAACAGCGCATCGACCGCTTCCTGCAACATGCGTTTCTCGTTCCGGATGATGACCTCCGGGGTCTTGAGCGCCAAAAGGTTCTTCAGCCGGTTGTTGCGGTTGATGACGCGGCGGTAGAGATCGTTCAGGTCGGACGTGGCAAAACGGCCGCCCTCAAGCGGAACCAAGGGGCGCAGATCCGGCGGAATCACCGGCAGCACCGTCAGCACCATCCACTCGGGCCGACTCTTGGACTTGAGGAAGCCCTGGTAAATCTTGATGCGCTTGGCCAATTTCTTGCGAATCTGCTTGCTGCGCGTCTGGGTCATGGCGAACTGCAGGCGTTCAACACCCTCATCGAGGTCGATGGCTGCCAAGGCGTCGTGAACCCCCTCGGCTCCGATCTTGGCCACAAACGCTTCCGGCCCGTAGGTTTCCTTGGCATCGCGATACTCCATTTCCGTGAGGAGCTGGTTTTTTTCCAGCGGCGTTTCGCCGGGATCGACCACGAGATAATCCTCGTAGTAAATAACCCGCTCAAGGTTGCGGGCGGTGACATCCATCACCAACCCGATGCGGGAGGGCATGCACTTGAAAAACCAGATATGGGTCACCGGCACCGACAACTCGATGTGGCCCATGCGCTCGCGCCGGACGCGCGCCTGGGTCACTTCCACGCCGCAGCGGTCGCAGACCACGCCGCGATGCTTGATCCGCTTGTACTTGCCGCAGGAACATTCCCAGTCCTTGACCGGGCCAAAAATCCGCTCGCAAAAAAGCCCGCCCTTCTCTGGCTTGAATGTGCGGTAGTTGATGGTCTCAGGGTTCTTGACCTCACCCTTGGACCACGACCGGATGGACTCCGGGGAAGCCACGGCGATGGCGACATGATCCACATGGTTGACCTTGTCGAGCCCGAGCAACTCTCGTGAGGATTCTGCTGTATTAATCATCTTTAAATTCCAGTGTTTAAGTTGTCAGGTTTACTCTCCAAGCAACAGGCGTGGGCGGGCACTTTCCACCTTGGCCTGAACCACAGGATTGGTGTAACCCACGGTTACATTCAGGCCAAGCGACTGCATTTCCTTGACCAAGACGTTGAACGATTCCGGGACACCGGCCTCCAGCGCGTGGTCGCCCTTGACCAAGCTCTCATAAATCCGGGTGCGCCCCTGGACGTCGTCGGATTTCACGGTGAGCAGCTCCTGCAACATGTAGGAGGCACCGTAGGCCTCCAAGGCCCACACCTCCATCTCACCGAAGCGCTGGCCACCGTACTGCGCCTTGCCCCCAAGCGGCTGCTGGGTGACGAGCGAGTACGGGCCCACGGCGCGGGCATGTATCTTGTCCGCCACCAAATGACCCAGCTTAAGCATGTAAGTGTACCCAACAACCGTTTCCTGATCGAACGGTTCCCCGGTCTGCCCGTCAAAAAGGCGTGTTTTCCCGTTGGACGGAAGCCCGGCTTCCTCAAGGTATTCCTTGATCCGATCCTCCTTGATGCCGTCAAAAACCGGTGTGGCGATCTTGATCCCGAGTTTCTCCGCCGCCCAGCCAAGGTGGCATTCGAACACCTGCCCGACATTCATTCGGGAAGGCACACCCAGCGGGTTGAGGATGAAGTCCACCGGCGTTCCATCCGCGAGATAAGGCATGTCCTCCTCGGGGATGATCTTGGCGACAACACCCTTGTTGCCGTGGCGGCCCGCCATCTTGTCACCCACTGAGAGCTTGCGCTTGGAGGCGATGAAAACCCGAACCGACTTGATCACACCCGAGTCGATCTCATCACCGGCGGCTACGCGAGTTGCCTGCGCCTTGTGCTTCTCCTTCAGGTCATCAAACTTCTTGGTGAAGCCACCGATGATCTCCAGGATCTTGTTCTTGATCGGGGACGGGTCAATGGAGATACGGTCATAGACCTGCGAAAGTTTGCGGAGCAGTGTCTTGGTGATTTTTCGGTTGGCGGGGATGATGACATCACCCGTCTCGGAGTTCGTGACATCCAGGGGAATTTTCTCGCCCAGAAGGATGTTGCTCAGGTTCTCGGTCAAATGCTCGTGGAGGCCGCTAAGCTCCTTCTTGAAATCATCCTCCAACTGCTTGCCCTGTTTCTTGGCTTCGCTCGCGGCAGTCTTGACTCCCTTGTCGCCCTCCTTTTTGGAGGATATTTTCACGCCCATCACCTTGCCGAACACGCCCGATGGCACTTTCAGCGAGGAGTCTTTCACGTCGGCCGCCTTCTCTCCGAAGATGGCCCTCAGCAGGCGCTCTTCCGGAGCCAACTCGGTCTCGCTCTTGGGTGTGATTTTACCCACCAGAATATCTCCCGGGCCGACCTCGGCTCCGACCCGGATCACGCCGTCCAGGTCGAGGTTGCTCAGGGCCTCCTCCCCAAGGTTGGGGATGTCCCGGGTAACTTCCTCCGGGCCAAGCTTGGTGTCGCGGGCGGTCACATCGTACTCGCCGATATGGATCGACGTGAAAACGTCATCCTTGACGATCCGCTCACTGATACAGATCGCATCCTCAAAGTTGTACCCGTTCCAAGGCATGTAGGCGACCAGCACATTCTTTCCGATGGCCAGTTCGCCACCTTTTGTGCAGGGCCCATCCGCTATCGAGTCGCCATTCTTAACCTTGTCCCCAACGGTGACCAGGGGCTTCTGGTTAATACAGGTGCCGGCATTGGACCGGTGATACTTGCGCATGGAATAGACCCAGCACCCCTCATCGGGACGATGCTTAATCTTGCGCCGGTTCTCGGGCAGTTTGCCCGTCTTGGTGACCACAATTTCGTCCGCGGTCACGGATGCCACCACCCCGTCCGCCTCAGCCAAGACCAGCGCGTGGGAATCCCTCGCCACCTTGGTTTCCATGCCCGTGGCAACGAACGGCGACTCGGTGATCAGCAACGGCACCGCTTGGCGCTGCATGTTCGACCCCATCAGGGCCCGGTTCGCATCGTCATGCTCGAGGAACGGAATCAAACTGGCCGCCACGGACACCAACTGCTTGGGCGACACATCCATGTAATCGACCTTGTCCGGCACCATGTCGACGAAGTCCGCCCGGAACCTGCAGGCCACCTGCTCGGTTGTGAAGTTACCGCTGTCGTCGATGGGCTGGTTGGCCTGGGCAATAAAATATTTCTCCTCGAGATCGCCGGTCAGGTAGTGGACCTTGTTGCTAACCCTGCCCTTCACCACTTTCCGGTAGGGGCTCTCGATAAAGCCAAAGTCGTTCACACGGGCAAACGTGGCCAAGCTGGCGATCAAACCAATGTTGGGCCCTTCAGGGGTCTCCACCGGACAAATGCGGCCATAATGGGAGGGATGAACATCCCTGACCTCGAACCCGGCGCGTTCGCGGGACAGACCTCCCGGGCCAAGCGCAGACAGGCGGCGCTTGTGGGTCAATTCCGCCAGCGGGTTGATTTGATCCATGAACTGCGACAGCTGGCTTCGGCCAAAAAAGTCGCGCACAACCGCCGACAGGGCCTTGGGGTTGATCAGCTTGGCCGGCGTCATGGTGTCCAACTCCTGATCGAAGAGCGTCATCCGCTCCTTGACCAAGCGCTCGGTGCGGGCCAGGCCAACGCGGCACTGGTTGGCCAAGAGCTCGCCCACGGTGCGGACGCGGCGACTGCCCAAGTGATCAATATCATCGATGGTGCCATCCCCCAGCTTGAGGCGGAGCAGATACTTGGTTGCCTCAATCAAGTCCTCCTTCATCAACGTGCGGGAGCCGTCATCCCCCTTGAGGCCAAGTTTCTGGTTCATCTTGTAACGGCCCACCCGGCCCAAGTCGTATCGCTTGGGATCGAAGAACAACCGCTTGACCAGTGCGCGTGCGTTGGCCGGAGTGGGCGGATCGCCCGGGCGCAGACGCTTGTAAATCTCCTTGAGAGCCTCCTCCTCATTGTGCGCCGGATCCTTGGCCATGCAGCGTATGATCAGGCCGTCGTCACTGGACACGTCCACGATCTGGATTTTCTTGACGCCCAACTCGCTCACCCGCTTGACCACTGCCTTGGACAATGGCTCGAACGCACGGGCCACAACGATCCCCTTCTCGGGCTCCACCAGGTCGCTGATCAGCACCTTGTTCTCAAGGTCATCCATGCCCGCCGCCTTCTTGGTGGTAACCTCCTGGATCTTGTAAAATGTGTTCAGCAGGGAAGCGTCGCTGCTGGTATCGGCTCCCTCCAGGAAATTTATGGCCCGGAGGAATGTGGTGATCAGAAACTTGCGGCGGCGCTTTTTCCGGTCGAGATAGACATACAACATGTCGTTGGTGTCGAACTGGGCCTCGAACCAGGAACCCCGATCCGGGATGACCCGGAAGGAATGAAGCATCTTGCCGTTCGGATGCCGGGTGGCCTCGAAAGCAACACCCGGTGAACGGTGCAACTGGCTCACGATCACCCGCTCGGCGCCGTTGATGACGAAGCTGCCCTGCGGAGTGATGAGCGGCACCTCGCCCATGAACACTTTCTCCTCCTTGGTGCCCTTTTGATCCTTTAACCGGAAGAACACGTGCAGCGGTGCGCCATAGGTCTGTCCCTCGTCGATGCACTTGAGCCAGTCCATCTTCGGCGCGCCGATCTCATAATGGTTGTACTTGAGCTCGACCTTTTCGTCGTAGCTCGTCACCGGGAAAATTTCATTGAACACCGCCTCCAAGCCCATGCTGTCACGCTTTTCCGGGCTGATTTTCGCCTGGAGAAAATCGTGGTACGAGTCCACCTGTATTTCAATCAGGTTGGGTGGAGTTATGATTTCCTTGATATTGCCGAAGTTGATGCGGCTGTTCACTTTATTGGGCATCGATTATGTCGAGGGTTTGTCGGATCCGGTCGGTCACCGGGAGATTCATGGGCACGCCAATTCGGGGAACACGCCCCCCACGCTTTTGGGGAACGTCTCCACCCTTTACAGACACTGGGTTTCTAAAACTGTTTAAATAAATATTTATTCTTATAAGGAAAGGCATCGGCTCGGGGGCGTTGCCGCCCCCGGGCCTAAATGCTGTTACTTGAGTTCGACGGCTGCGCCGGCTTCCTCAAGTTTTGCCTTGGCCGCTTCGGCCTCATCCTTGGACACGCCTTCCAAGACAGGTGTTGGGGCGCCTTCAACCAAGCCCTTCGCCTCGGCCAAGCCCAAACCGGTCTTGACCACACGAACCGCCTTGATGACTGCAATTTTCTTGCCGCCGTCACTTATCAGCACGACATCAAATTCAGTCTGTTCCTCAGCCGGGCTGGCATCTGCGCTGTCCCCTCCGCCTGCAGCCGCAACCGCAACCGGGGCAGCAGCACTGACGCCCCATTTCTCTTCCAGTTCCTTGACCAGCTCAGCGGCCTCAAGGACCGTCAAACCGCTCAACTCTTTCACTATTTTTTCTATGTTTGCCATTTTTTCTAGTTTCTTCGCCCCCGGAGCCCCGGGGATTTAAGTGCGCAGACCGCGCACCGACGAGTTACTCTTGTGTTTCCTCCACGGCTTTATTCCGTGGAAAAATTCCAAATTCAATCAGCTCAGCCTTCTTCGCCAAACTTGGCCCGGACAATCCTTGCCAAGCTCACGCTTGGCTCAATCAGGGTGCGCACCAGTTGCGCGGCTGGCGCCTGCAACGTGCCCAGCAGCTTGGCCCGCATCCCGTCCAGCGACGGCAGATCGGCCAGCATCTTGATCTGGTCGGCGTCAAGGCGGTCGTTGTCAAGAAAACCAAAATGCCACTCGGGCTTGTCAAATTCAGCGGTGAAATTCTTCAGGGTTTTCGCGGCGCCGGTGATCTCTCCCTCGCCGGTGACGACCGCCAGTTGGCCCGTCAACTCTTGGCCAATGTCTTCGATCCCGGCTTCGTTGACCGCCGTCTTGAAGATGGAGTTCTTGAAAACATGCACCTCGGCACTGGCATCGGCCAGGCGATTGCGCAGCTCTTCGAACTGGGCCACCTTTAATCCCTCGTAGTTCACAACGATGAAGTAGGGACTGGCATTTAGTCGCTCAACGTACTCTCTTGTTATCAGCTTTTTTTCTTCACGCATGACTTGTTCTTTCGGTTTGGGTCAGGCCGCCTTCAGTATTCCACGAATATCCAGTGGAATCCCCGGACTCATGGTTGAGGAGAGCACGCAGTTTTCAATGTACCGCCCCTTGGCCGCTGACGGCTTGGCCTTGATAATCGCATCGATGATGGTCATCGCGTTCTGAACGATCTGTTCCGGCTTGAAGGATGTTTTACCAGCCAAGACTTGGATGTTGGCTCCCTTGTCGAGTTTGTACTCCACTCGGCCGGCCTTGACTTCCTGAACGGCTTTGCCGGTGTCATCCGTCACGGTGCCGACCTTGGGATTGGGCATCAGCCCGCGAGGCCCGAGAACTCGGCCCAGTTTGCGCACCTCACCCATGGCTTCCGGGGTGGCGATGGCCACGTCAAAACCGGTCCAGCCGCTGGTCACCTTCTCAATGAACTCATCAAAACCGACGAACTCCGCCCCGGCTGCCTTGGCGGCCTCTATCGCCCCGGCCTCCTTGGCAAAAACCAGAACCTTGACCTCCTTGCCGCTGCCGTTTGGCAGCCGGACGGTGCCGCGGATCATCTGGTCCGTCTTGCGCGGGTCAATGCTCATCTTGAAGGCGAGTTCGATCGATTCGTCAAACTTGGCCTTGGGGAACTTGCCGACCAAGTCGGCCGCCTCGGCAACGGAGTAACGCTTGCCGGGCTCCACCAGTTCCAGTGCTTTCCTGTATCGCTTGCTTTGTTTTTTTGGCATCGTTTTTGGCGCGGTGCAAACGGGCCGCAAGGCCCTCCCGCTGTTGGGGGTTAATTCTGGACTTCAAGCCCCATTGAACGGGCGGTTCCCGCTATCATGCGGGCGGCCATTTCCGGATCACGGGCGTTCAAATCTTCTTTTTTGGCTTCAACGATCTCGAGTAGTTGAGCCTTGGTCACTTTGCCGACCTTTGTCTTGTTCGGCTCACCCGAGCCCGAGGCGATCCCGGCAGCCTTTTTCAACAACACCGCCGCCGGTGGCGACTTGGTGATGAAGCTGAAGGACTTGTCCTTATAAACCGTGATCACCACCGGGATGATCAGGCCAGCCTTGTCCTTGGTCACCGCGTTGTACTGCTTGCAGAACTCCATGATGTTCACGCCCTGCTGGCCAAGCGCGGGGCCGACCGGCGGAGCGGGGTTCGCCTGGCCCGCCGGTATCTGCAGCTTGATGTAGCCTGAAATTTTCTTTGCCATTGTTTTTGTTCCTAAAATTTGTCGCTTGGCCAAGCGCCGCGCTCAGCCCTTGTCTACCTCCCAATACTCCACGTCCACCGGTGTGTCCCGGCCGAAAATGTTGACAGTCACCTTGAGTCGTCCCTTGTCCGGGTCGATCTCCTCCACGATGCCGTTGTTCCCCTCAAAGGCGCCGTGGTTGATCTTCACGGTTTCGCCCACTTCAAACTCCACCTTGGGCCGTTCCAAGTCCTCTGAATCCGCCATCCGCGTTTGGATGTCCTCGATCTCGGCATCCGGGGTCGGTTCCGGTCGATCCCCCCCGACAAACCCAATCGCTCCCGGCGTGTCCTTGATGAAGTTCAACGGCTCAGAGATGGTTTTGCGATCTTCATCCCGGAGTTGTATGTGGATGAACACGTACCCTGGGAAAAGTTTTTTTGTGGACACTTTCTTTTCACCGCCGCGCACGTCCACCACCTTCTCCTTGGCCACAAACACATCCTTGATGTGCCCGCCCATCTCCTCCACATCAATACGCTTATTGATGCTGTCGAGCACTTTCTGCTCCTGCCCCGATAGGGTATGAATGATGAACCACTCGTGTGCCATAACCGATCAACTTAGCCCTTGGCCCCGCCACCAATCGTTTTCAACAGGATTTCCTGAATCAGGAAGCCTCCCAAAATCCAATCAGCCATAAAAGTGAAAAACCCCAGCATCCCCACCGCCACGAGCACCATCCATGTGGAGCCACGAAGCTCATCGCGGCTGGGCCAGGAGCACTTCAGTAATTCCTCCCGAGTTTGAAGAAAGAACACCCGGATGCGATCAAGCCAACCCGCTTTTTTTGCGATGGCCAAGGCGCCCAGAAGTACTACTCCCCAGATGATCCAGCTTACCGGCAGTGGACTGCCCACCGCCAGGCCGGGCACGGGCTGCCCCACGGTCGCGGTTGTTTGAAGCGCATCTAAATTGCTGTTGGTTTCGTTCATGTTGCGAACTTTCTTTCTTTGTCAGTTCTCCCGGAACTTGGCGGAGGGGGAGGGATTCGAACCCCCGGAAGCTTTCGCTTCAAC
>DQOE01000080.1 GCA_015658765.1 Verrucomicrobiota bacterium
AGACCTGAAGGTGACTAATCGCACACGTGTGTATCGCGGGCGCAGTCGTGTCGCTGGGTATCGCGGAATTGCAGTAGGTTTTCCGGATGGTGTCAATTACGCCTTTAACGCACAGAACGGAACGTTAAGCGCGCTGTGGTCGGGTGAATTTGTGAACGTGTCCTGGGGCGGCCAGGGATCAGGCAACTTCAATCCACGAGCGCGCCCGATTGAGTTGGCACAGGACGTGACATTTTATCGCCTGGACAAGGATGACGCGCCGTGGCCGCTGCGGCCAGTCATGGATAAGGACAATCCGGTGAACCCCAATCCTCTTTACCCGCGAAACCTCGGCTATCAGTTCAAGGGTTACCAACTCGATGAGGAAGGCGTACCAACCTTCATGTATCGCACGGGTGACGTGGCGGTAGAGGACAGGGTGAACGGGGTGGCGGCTAATCGGCTAAACCGACTGGAGCGTCGGTTGCGGTTCGATGCCCCCAAGGCGGAGACGGTATATTTACGAGCACTCACCGGAAAGGTGAGGTCGCTGACGCCGACACAGTTTGCTACAGGCGCAGTGAAGATGTGGGTGCCGGAAGACACGGCGTTGTTACGTGGCGAGGGCGACACACGGGAGCTTGTTCTGAAACTGAAACTGCCCAAGGGAAAATCGGAGGTCGAAATTCGTTATGACTTGTTGCGCTAATATCGGACTGACCGGCGCGCTGATGCTGTTGTTGACCGTGAGCACGGGCGCAGAGGAGGTCGGCGAGCGATGGGGCACTGAGAAGCGGGAACGCGAGTTTTACCGCGTGGTAAGCGTGCCATTGCCAAAGGGAGAGGTGATTGAGGCAGGAGCGTTTGAGTTGATGCCGGACAACAGGCTGGCAGTAGGCACGCGGCGTGGTGACATCTTTTTCATGAATGGCGTGGACGACGAAAAGCCGCAGCCGCAGTTCGAGAAATTCGCGGAGGGCTTGGATGAGATTTTCGGTTTGGCTTATCGGAAGGACGACAAAGGCGACAAGGGCGGATTGTACGTAACACACAGCGCAGAGTTGACCCGCGTGCTGGACACCAACCGCGACGGCAAGGCAGACAGGTTTGTAACGATTTCCGACGTATGGGGCTATCGCAATTACCATGAGTATGCATTCGGCTCCAAGTTTGACCCGCAGGGCAACCTCTACGTTGCGCTCGGGCTTTCTAATTCCTATCACTCGCGCGCGCTCTTTCGTGGATGGGCGATGAAGATTACGCCCGAGGGCAAGTCGATTCCCATCGCCAGTGGGTTGCGCAGTCCCGGCGGCATTGGCCCGAACGAGCATGGTGCGATGTTCTACATCGAGAGCCAAGGGCCTTGGAATTCGTCGTGCAGCCTCAAGTTTCTCAAGCCCGGCGGGTTCATGGGGCACCCTGTAAGTTTTAACTGGTACCCATTTGCGCCTGACCTTAAGAGGCCGACCGAGCCGCTAAGCGGCACGCGTATTGTCACCGAAAAGGAGAAGGTAATGGAGTTGGTGCCGTATGCGGTAATTTTCCCGTACATACGCATGGGGCGGTCGATTACAGGTTATGTGGTCGATCGTACGGGCGGAAAGTTTGGGCCGTTTGAGAACCAGATTTTTCTCGGTGACTACACGCAGTCCATCATCATGCGGGCGACCACAGAGCAGGTGAACGGCGTATGGCAGGGTGCGTGTTATCCGTTCCGCGAGGGTCTTTCCACGGGTATCTTAAATGTACAGTTTACGCCGATGGGCCGTTTGCTCTGTGGCGGCACTAATCGTGGATGGCCTGTGCGTGGTATTAAACCCTTCGCTCTCGAGCGGCTCGACTGGACGGGTAAGATGCCGTTTGAAATAAAGTCTATCAACATCACAGGGGATGGGTTCAGGATAACATTCACCAAGCCGTTGGATCAGACAACAGGGAATAATATAAAAAGCTACAAGATTGCTGCATTTACACATAATTATCATTCCGGCTATGGCGGGCCGGAGGTGGATCTAAACAATCCTGTCGTTAAATCCGTGGAGCTCGCGGCAGATGGGCGCAGTGCAACAATTGTGCTCAGTGAACTTAAAATAGGCTATGTCCACGAGTTTGATCTTGGTGCTCTGCGAGATCGAGATAAGGGAGAACTTCTGCATCATAATGCGTATTATACCGTGAATGAAGTGCCGAAGGGTTAGCAATACTGAATTATCGTCTGTTTAGGTATTGGGCTTTGAGTTTTGCGATTTGTTGACGAATGCCTTTGCCCTCGTGAAACGCAATGATGCCTTTGGCTTGGACGGTTTTGCCGGGAAGGCAATCCGGGAAAGAGGGGTCGGCGTGGAGGCAGGGGACAGGCGGGTTTTCCCAGGGTCGATGAAGCGGCTCCCAGCCGGTGATGATCCAGCGTTGGCCGTCGGCATCGCGGCAGGCCACCCAACTGCCATCGATGACTTTGTTGGCGTGGATGCGCTGGTTGAAGCCGGACAGGCCCTTGAGCATCACGCACACTTGCGCCCGTAGGCCGGTGAGTTTTTCCAGTGAACCGTTGCGAATCCAGAGGTTCATTTTGACGATCTTTTTTTCCGGAGTGACTCGGCTGCCGAAGATGATGCCGTTGGGCAATTTCCGCTCGAAGACCAGCGAGCCATCCTTGTTCAGTTGCCATTCGAGTGGCTCAAGTGTTTTACTCAGCTTGTCCCAGATGGTCGGGATGTGTGTGTGGGCGAGGTAGGTCAGGCCAAGGTTGGACCAGATCGCCTCGGGCACATCGACCACGGCGTAACTGTGAGGATCCCACGGGGCGAAAATGCTGACTTTCGTGTCGCGCTGGGGAACGAGTGCGCCGTCGAGAAATCCGATGCGCGGGTGGCGGCCGCCGGGGTAGGGCAGCACTTTCAGCGGGGCATCTGTGGAGCGCTTGGCCAAGCGTGTTCCGGTGATGTTCCAGTCGGCGAGTTTTTGCCGCACCTTGGCCAAAGGCAGGCCGGTGGCGGCGCGTATCTCGTGTGGCGTGTAACGGTGGTGCGTGACCATGTTTTCGAGCCAGCGCCTGAGGTCGCGGTCGCTCTTGGGCGCGCGGGCCTCGAGGGTTGGCGGGTTGCTCGTTGCGAGGTTTTTGTAATGCTCGAGTGCGGCGTTGTATTCGGTCATTGCTTCATTGGAAACGATGCTTTTGCTGCGGCTGATTTCGTCCTGCACACGTCGAATGAGATATTCCTTTTCCTCGGGCGACGGGAGGAGTGGCTTGCCGGGTATCTCAATCGTCCATTGCCCGGTGTGAGCGAATCGCAGCCGTCCGCCGGGGCGTTCCTCGAAACAGCGAACAGCAATCCAGCCGCTTGTTTTCATTGGCAGCGTGGCGGAGAAAGTCATTTGGCGCGCCCCAGTGGAAGTAGTGTTCGGCCGGGCGCGAATCTTAAGGACTGGTTGGCCGTTCACGACGATTTCCAAAAATGTAACCGGCGTTTCGCTGATGACCTCGCCGGTGACGGTGAGGTCGCCGCCGCCTTGGGTAAGCCCGATTTTTGCGCCGGGCTGTCGGGCGTTCACTTTTGCGAACAGCATCGGGCCGGTGGTGACGAAACTGCGACCCTGCTTCAGGCCATCCAGCCAATCCAAGTAGCTAAACCCTTTCGGCAGATATACATACACGCGACTGAAACCTGCTGGCACGGGATGCACGCCGTTGGCTGTGCCGGCGGTGGGCGCGAGGTCGAAACCGGCGTTGAGCAGCGTGTAATATTGGCCGAGCGTATAGTTGAGCCAATCCTCCTCGTTGCCGGTGGTGTTGCCGACGGGTGGCTGGAGAAAGCCGGGAGTGGGGGAGTTCCATTTGGTGAACGCGAACTTGGTGCGCCACATGTGATTGTTGGCCAACTCGTACAACCGCGCGCCGGTGCTGTGCGGGAGCGTCATCGAGAACGGCCAGTCGAGTTTGTCCATGTCGAGGATCGTGCCCTCGGCGCGGGCGCGCCTGGCCAAGGGGCCCCACGGCGGGACGCCTTTGTCGAACACCGACTTGTGGTTCAGAAAAAACAGCGCGCCAAGCGTATGGCGTTTTTTACCAACCGAAAAAATTTCGTACTCGGTGTTGCGCGGCCAAATAACGTGCGTGGCATCGACCGTGATTAACCTGTCCGGAATCTCGCCGCCAATGTTTTTGTCGCCACTCGTCGGTGCCGTGCCGGACTTGGTCACCCAATACGTGAGCGGCATTGCGACGTTGAGATCCTCGGCTTGGATGACGTTGGGCAACTCCTCGAGAGTGCGATGAATGTGAGTCTCGCCGGAGTACCAACCGCGTTTGGCCAAGTTGATCCAGCGGCGCAGCCGTATCTCGATGTTAGCATCGGCTTGGCCAAGCGACACCGGCTTGGTTTCGGTGAAGTACTCCTTGCCGCGCTCGACCGTGATCGTGTACTCGCCCGGCGGCAGATTGGCCTTGAGCGGGTGCGCGGAAACAGTCGTGTGTTTCTCGAACGACTCCTTCTGCCTCCAGTTCGTCTTGTCATAGCGCACCGCCGATCCCTCCGCCGTGGTGGGTTTCACGAAGAACCATTTGCCTTGGCTGTTCTCCAAGTACACCCGCGCAGCAAGGGGTTCGTCCGTCCGGGCGTCGACAATTCGCCCAACAATTGTGGCGCTTTGCGGCTTGGCCGGGCCGCACAAGCCCAATACAAGAGCGAAAACGAAATGACGCCTAAACTTCATTGTGTGACTCAACACTGAGTCCGTGACAGGGCGTTGTTCCAGCCTGAAACCAGCGTTTTGCGAGTGGCGGGTTTCATCGAGGGCTTGAAACGCCTGGCGGCTTTCCATTGCTTGGAAATCTCGGCTTGGTTTTTCCAAACACCCACGGCCAACCCGGCGAGGTACGCTGCGCCCAGCGCAGTGGTCTCGGTGTTGGAGGGGCGGATCACGGGAACGTTCAGCAGGTCGCTCTGGAATTGCATCAACAGGTTGTTGGCGCTGGCGCCTCCGTCGACGCGTAGTTCGCGGAGCTTGGTTCCGGCGTCGCGCTCCATCGCGGCGATGATGTCGTTGACTTGAAACGCGATCCCCTCAAGGGCGGCCCGGGCGATGTGCGCCTTGTTGGAGCCGCGCGTGAGGCCGGTAATCGTGCCGCGCGCGTGCGGGTTCCAGTGGGGAGCACCCAGACCGGTGAAGGCTGGCACGAGATAGACGCCGCCGTTGTCTGGCACGCGCTTGGCCAAGCGCTCGATTTCGGCAGACGACTTGATGATGCCCAGTTCGTCGCGTAGCCATTGTGTCACGGCACCGGCGATGAACACGCTGCCTTCAAGCGCATACTCAGTCTTGTCGCCAATTTTCCATGCGACCGTACTGAGCAGTTTGTTGCGGGACGGCATCGGCTTGTCACCGGTGTGCATGAGCATGAAGCAGCCGGTGCCGTAGGTGTTTTTCACCATGCCGGGCTTGTGGCAGCATTGGCCAAAGAGAGCGGCGTGCTGGTCGCCGGCAATGCCCGCGATGGGGATCGCCTGGCCAAGCGTCCGGGTCTCGGCGTACGTCTCGCTTGACGAAACGACCCTTGGCAAAATCGACCGAGGCACGCCGAACAACCTCAGCAACTCATCATCCCAGTCGCCGGTGCGGATGTTGAAGAGCATCGTCCGCGAGGCGTTGGAAACGTCGGTGATGTGGGTTTGTCCGCCGGTGAGATTCCAGACCAGCCAAGAGTCAACGGTACCGAAGGCAAGGCGGCCGGCTCGCGCCTTGGCCCGTGCGCCCTTTGTCTTGTCGAGCAGCCACTGAATTTTTGTTGCGCTGAAATAAGCGTCCAGTTCCAAGCCGGTTTTGCGGCGAACGAGCCGGTCAGCCTTGTCTTTTCGCAGCGCATCGCAAATGTCCGCCGTGCGGCGATCCTGCCAAACGATGGCGTTGGCGATGGGCTTGCCGGTGGCGCGATCCCAAATGAGCGTCGTCTCGCGCTGGTTGGTGATGCCGATGGCAGCGACGTCGCCGGCGGAGAGCTTGGCCAGTCGCAACGCTCGTCTGGCCGTGTTCAACTGGGTTTTCCAAATTGCGTCGGGGTCATGCTCGACCCAGCCGGGTCTTGGGTAAATTTGCGGGAACTCCCTCTGCGCCACCGACACCGCTTGGCCAAGCGCATCAAAAACAATTGCACGGGAACTGGTCGTCCCTTGGTCCAGCGCGAGGATGTGTTTTTTTTGAGTCATAGCACTTCCTCGACTCGGTAGAAGCGGCGTTTGTGCATCCGGTTGGCCTCGAGGTCAAAATAGTAAAACTGATCCGACTCGAGGGTGATCGTTTTCAGGGGCTTCCATTTTTTTTTGCCGCCGAGATTTTCGCTGTAATCGATTCGATAAGTGCGGCCCTCGATGCCGTCGATCTTCACTGCGGTAACGGTGTCCACCGACAATCGACTCTGGAACGGGGCATCGAGGATCGCCTGCTTGATGTTCGTGTAGCCCTCGGTGGAGGTGAGGTCGGATTCGCGATCTCCTCCAAACGGGAAAAAGTCCGAGATCTCGCCGCGTTCATTGTAGATGTAGTAGTCATCCTTGTTGCCCTGGTGCAGTCCGAAAGCGTCCTCGAGATCGGTGTCCTGAAAGAGCGGGAAACTGCTCCGCGAGGTGAACTCATCTTGCTGGGACGCCCCGGAGGCGATGTTAACGGCGACGAAGTTAACCTTGACGCGGTTGGCCTCAAACTCCTTTTTGAGTTCCTCCATCTTCTCGAGTTGAACCTGGCAATAGGGGCACCACGTCGCCAGCAGGGCGACGAGAGTCACCCGCCCACGAAAATGGTTCAGCCCGTACGTTTCGTTGAACCTCAGGCTCTTGGGCTGGAAATCTGTCAGTTCCCATTCCGGCCAAGGCGAGCCGGGCTCTTTGGGGGAGAGGGGCTTGGGTTGTGCCTGGGCGGCAGTCGTGCAGACCAGGGCGAGTGTCATTATCGCCAGGGAAACGCGCAGGGAGTTCATATAATTCATGCGGTCGGCAACAATAGACCGTGGCCAAGCGGTTGACAACCGAACATCGATTTGGCTTTGCAGAAAAAAACTGGCTGCCCTTGGCCAAGCGCATTAGGTTTTGCGGCGATGCGTTTTTCCAGTTTATCCCGAGTGACTGCATGCCTTGCGCTTGGCCTGGCCCTGGGCGGAGCCAAGGCGGCGGAGCGGCCAAACATCGTGCTGATCATGTGCGACGATATGGGGTGGAGTGACATCGGCTGCTATGGGGGTGAGGTCAGCACGCCGAGCCTCGACCGTCTGGCGGCGGAGGGGATGCGGTTCACCCAGTTTTACAACAACGCCAAGTGCACCACCACGAGGGCATCGATCCTGACCGGCCTCTATCCGCGCCGCGGCAAGGGCGGGTTGCTGCGGCAAAACATGGTCACGCTGGGCGAGGCGATGAAGCTGGCCGGATACCAGACGGCGCTCAGTGGCAAGTGGCACCTTGGTTCCGGCGAGACGACGCATCCGTACCGGCGCGGCTTTGACGAGTATTACGGGTTGCTCGACGGTTGCTGCAATTTCTTCAACCCAAAGCAGCGCGACCCCGAGTACAAGGGCGGGCGCATTCGGCAGTTCGGCCACAACGACAGGGATGTCTCCGAGTTTTCGGACGACTACTACACGACGGATGCCTTCACTGATCACGCCATCGAGTGCGTCGATAAATTCTCGAAAAAAGACAAGCCGTTTTTTCTGCACGTCTGTTACACCGCGCCGCATTACCCGCTGCACGCGAAGCCGGAGGACATCAAAAAGTACACCGGCAAATTCAGGATGGGCTGGGACACGATGCGGCGGCAGCGACATGAGCGCATGGTCAAGATGGGGCTGATCAACCCCAAGTGGAAACTCTCCGGTCGCGACTCACGGGCGTACGACTGGGCGTCGGCCAACCACGACCACGAGGATTTGCGGATGGCGGTTTATGCGGCGATGATCGATAGCATGGATCAGAACATCGGCCGACTCATGGCCGCGCTGCGGAAGAGCGGCGAGGCCGACAACACGCTGGTGCTGTTCCTCTCCGACAACGGCGGCTGTGCCGAGGAGCCGGGCGGCCGTTCGCCGAAGATCATTCCCGGGCCGAAGGAGTTTTATGCGGCCGTGGGGCCGTCGTGGGGTTGGGCGCAAAACTCGCCGTTTCGCCGCTACAAAAGCTGGGCCCACGAGGGCGGCATCGCCACGCCGTGCATTGCGTGGTGGCCGGGGCGCGTGCCCAAGGGGGCGATCACGAAAGAGGTCGGGCATATCATCGACTTTCTGCCGACGTTTCTGGAATTGGCCGGTGCCGATTATCCCGAGAGACACAACGGACACGACATCCTCCCGGTCGAGGGCAAAAGTCTTGTGAAGGTGCTGCGCGGCGGCACGCGCAAGGGGCATGATCAGCTCGCGTGGGAGTGGGCCGGCAACCGTGCGCTGCGCGAGGGCAGGTGGAAGGTTGTCTGGGACAAGCTCGACAAAAAGTGGTCCCTGTTTGACCTGGAAGCGGATCGAACGGAGACGAACGACCTGGCGCAAACGAACTCAGCGTTGGCCAAGCGATTGGCCGGCGACTGGGGCGAGTGGGCCAAGCGAACCGGAATGAGGCGGTAACCTGTGCTTGGTCAAGCGATGCGAACGGTGCGGGATATCTGCGTTTTTTGCGGGGCATCTGCGGGGAGCGATCCTGCGTACGCCGAGGCGGCCCGCGCGCTTGGCCAGGCGATGGCCAGTCGGGGGCTGGGCTTGGTTTACGGCGCGGGCAACATCGGCCTAATGGGTGTCCTGGCCGATGCGGTCTTGGCCGAAGGTGGCCGGGCGGTTGGGGTGATTCCGCAGAAACTTGTCGATCGGGAGTTGGCGCATCAGGGACTGGCCAAGCTGCACGTGGTGGCCGCCATGCACGAGCGGAAGGAGAAGATGCATGAGTTGTGCGACGCCTACATCGCGCTGCCGGGCGGCATCGGCACGATGGAGGAATTTTTCGAGGCGGTGACGTGGCGGCAGCTCGGCTACCACAACAAGCCGATCGCGGTGCTAAACATCGGTGGCTTTTACGACGGCATCGAGAGCTTCTTCGCGACGATGCAGCGCGACGGTTTTCTGCACTCAGATCATCGCGATCTGTTCTTCATGGAGACCGATGCGGCGAGGCTGCTCGATCGCTTGGCGGATCAATTCCGGGCGCGGTAAAACTGGCGTGCCACCTCCGCAGTGATCGACGTCGGGCTGTTGGCATCAATGTCATTCCAGGGGCCGGTGGCGTTGGTCGAGGATTGAAGTTTGCCCTCGAAATCAATCCTTATCGCGCCATCTGCTTGTCTGGTAACGGATATTGTAGGGATGCTTTCGATCCCGTCCCATACATCTTTATCCAGGATTACCCACTCTGAATCTTCAGGATTTGTTCCCGCTGATGCCGCCCAATCGGTGTTTCCCTGATTAATAAAGTTCTTTCTGATTAATGTATGATCCTTGGTTGCGTTTGATACTCCTGCAACACTCCAACCGCTTCCTGGGTCGTCTCCGGCAATGTCGCCGATAACATCAATTACTTCATAGCTTTCCTTTGTTCCTTTTACCAGGGCATAGGC
>DQOE01000394.1 GCA_015658765.1 Verrucomicrobiota bacterium
TCCTTTTTCGTTTTGCGATCAAGAAACCGAATCCACGTCACCATCCGCCGGTTGCTGTGCCCCCAGGTTGTCGAGGCGATCACGTTCGGCGTGTCAGACAGCCAAAAGTGGTCGTACTCCAAAATATCAAACCGTTCCGGCTTGTAAAAGATCGCCATGAACTCACCGCGGCTCCCGCCGTCACGACCGGTTCCAAACCAAGTGTAGCCCGGGATCTTCGCATTCAGTTCCTTTAATTGATAAAACTTGCCCTCCTGTGTGCCAAAAATATCAGGGTTCGCTTTCTTGATTATGTCGGCCATGTGCGGCAGGCGATCCGGCCAGGCGTTGGGCTTACTGTTGCTGGCGTAGCGAAGGTTGTAGGTCATCACCTTGAGGGACTCGTCCGCGGACAAGCTTGGCTGAAGGAACAGCGCACCGACGATTGAGAGAAGCAGGGTTGCTCGCATGCGCCTTGGCCTACGCGAACACTCCCCCGCCTGCAAGCCACATTCGTCGTGGGAATGGCTGTCCCAGCCGTCCGCCAGTTCCTACCAGGGCACACTACTCGAAGTCCAAACCGATGAACGCTGCCCCGGCCCGCAGCCACAGCGGGATCGTACCCAGGCTGACCAGCGTGGTGGCGATGGCCACCTGCGTCGCAACGACCGGGTTGCCGCCGTACAGGCGGGCGATCAGCAGCGGGAAAATCGCCGAGGGCATTGCCGCCGCGACGAGCAGAACCTGCCGCAGCTCGGTCGAGCACGGCAGCCACTTGGCCAAGGCGATCATCCCCAGCGGCAACAGGCCAAGCCGCAGCACCACACTCACCCAGCACACGCGGAACGACGACCGAAAATCACACTCGGCGAAGTGATCCTTCACCATCGCGCCGATGAGCAGGATCGACATCGGGATGCCGCAGAGGCCAAGCGTCTTGATCGTGTCGTTGGCCAAGCTGGGAATGTACTCGTGCAGGCCGGTGGCGTTCACCACGAGCGCGGCGACTACCGTCACCACCGGCACGTTGATCGCCTTTCGCAACCCGGTGCGCAGGTCGCCGTGCAGCAGCATCACGCCGAGCGACCACATCGCCAGCAGCGTGCCGACGTTGAACACGAAGAGCACTCCGACCGTGCTCTCGCCGAAGAGCGAGGCCACCAGCGGGATCGGCACGAAGCCGAAATTAAACACACCGATGCTGATGGCAAACGTGCGCCCTTTGGCATCGGTCGAGCCGGTGGCAAACTTCCTCACCAGCCAGCCGACGGCCATGCCAACGCCGATTGACAAAAAACCAATCACCGGCGGCAGCCATACGTTCTCCGGCTTGAGCAGCTCCGGGTTGTTGCTGATGTTGCTGAAGGCGAGGCACGGCAGCAGCACGTTGACCGACACCTTGAGCAGGCTGTCGTCGGCTGCCTTGGTCAGCCAATCCATCCGCCGCAACTGGAAGCCCAGCAGCGCGATCAGAAAAACCGGCAACACCGCCGAAAGCACCTTGAGAAACTCAGCCATGATTCATCGCTTGGCCAAGCTAGGCGAGGATGGTTTGCGCGAGGGTCTCGAACTCGATGCGCTGGACGTGCTGCAACAGCCCGATCTCGGACGGGTTGCCGTAGCGCACCGCCGCCTCGACGGCATCCACAAAGGCGAACGGATCCCAGTGACCGCCCGGGGCCAGGCGCTTGGCCAAGGCCTCGTCGCCGGCGGCGTCCAGGTATTCGGTCGCATCGCTGGCCAAAGCGGGGAAACAGGGGTGATCGCCCACGCGGTGGAACCAGTACTTCGCGTTCGAGTAGTCCGGCTCGCGGCGGTGCATAATGCCGTGCAAAAAATTGCCGTCCGCCGAGTCGATGTCCTGCGACACGGTGTGCGACTCGTCGAGCCGGTCGTGCCACAGCAGCGCCGCCGCCTTGGCCAAGCCGGTCGTCTCGCCGCTCAAGCCAAGCGCGGTCACCGCTTGGCCAATCGCCGCGCCCGGCTGCGCGGTCGGGCGCATTTCCGGGCCAAGCCCGGGCAGGTCGCCGGTGTCGATCGCCTGCATGAACGCCGTGAAGGCCGGGTTACTTGGCCGGCTCATTTTTTGGTTTCGCCGGCTCGGCATTTTCCGTGGCGACTTCGTTCGGGGTGAAAAGTTTGCCGACCTCCTCCACCGCCTTGTACGCCCCGATGAACATCATGCAGGAGGTAGCCAGCACCAAAAAGCCCTTCCAAACCAAGCCCGGATGCAGTCGCCGATCCACGCGGGTCAGCAATAAATAAATGGATGCCAACGCCAAAAACGGCAGCAACGCTCCCTGCGCAAACGCCCCCATGAACACCAGCGTGACCGGTTTGCCGAACAGGGCGAAAATCACAAACGACAGCACCAGCAACACCACGCAGCCGACTTTCACCATCGCGTGGCGCTCGTCGTCGGATGCGTACTGCCGGATGCCGAAGACCGGCACGGCATCGGCAAAAAGCCGGGCGTTGGCCGCCGTGGCGCCGAACACGGTTGAAAACAAAACGCAGAAGCAACCGACTTTGAACAACGCCGCGCCGGTAGGCCCGAAGGCGCTCTCGTACATTTTCGACAGCGTGTCAACCATGCCTTCGTCGCCGACCTCGAGCCCCGCGCTGTGCAGCGTCGCCGCTCCGAGCAGGTAAAACGCAACCGTCGCGCTCGTGTAAATGGCGCACGACACCCACGCGTCCCAGCGCATCACGTTGAGCCAGCCCAGCGCGCGGTCGAACCAGCCGACGGTGTTGTCGTTTTTGCCGGTGAACCGTGCGTAGCCTTTCTCAAGGCACCAGTACGGATAATAAATCAGCTCCGACGTGCCGACGCCGATGATGGCGAACGCGCCGAACGCCGTCGAAAAATCGTCCGGCAACGAAAACTTCAGCCCGCTGATGATGTCGCTGCCCTTGATGGCAAACTCCGTGAACTGCAGTGACCCCAGCGCCACACCGGTAAAGATCGTGAACAGCACCACCATTCCGATACACACTCCTTCGACCAGCCGGTAACGCCCCGAGAGCAGCAGCGCGATGCAGCCCAGCGCCACCCCGGCGATCAGCACGAGATGCCAGCCGGAGTCGGCACTCACAATCAGGCTGGCGATGCCCCCCATCATCCCGGCAATTTGCATCGTCGAGCCGATGTACATGACCACCCAAAACCAAACCATCCACGAGACGCGCAGCCTCGGCCCCGGCACGCTGTCCATCGCCTCGAGCGTTGTCTTGCCGTGGGTCACCGTGTAGCGGCCCAACTCGATCTGGACAAACACCTTGATCAAACAGCCGAGGATGATGAACCACAGCATGCTAAAACCGACCTCGGAAGCCAGCGCCGGCGTGGCGATCAATTCGCCGGAACCGATGATCGTGGCGGTGATGATCAGCCCCGGGCCAAGGTGCCGAATAATGCCTTTGAGCGTGGTGGGTGCGGGCTTGGTTTCCATGGGTTGAGGTTGCGCTTGGCCAGGCGGGTCAGTCGAGCTTGGCCGGTTTCAAAACAATTTTGCGAATGGCCACCGGGCCGTGGTCGCCCTGCAGCATCAGCGGGCCGGTTGGCTTTTCGTCGGCAAACGCCGCCGCCCGAGTCGGGCCGGTCACCTCGACGTTGTGGTGGATCAACTGCCCGTTGTGGATCACTTTGACGAACCGGGCGTTCTCGGTTTTTTTGCCGCTCTTGTCGAAGCGCGGCGCGCGGAACGTGACGATGAACTTTTGCCACTCGCCCGGCGGCTTGCTGGCGTTCATGATCGGCGCGGCGCCCCCGAAGCCCTTGCCGTTGGCCCAGCGCTGGTAGATGCCGCCGTTGTCGCCGTGGGTCA
>DQOE01000358.1 GCA_015658765.1 Verrucomicrobiota bacterium
AAAGGTGAAGGGAAAGGGCAAAAGAAAGTCATTTTCACCGCCGAGCTGGAGGAGGCCGGCGAGTACGAGGTGCGCTTCGGATACACGGCTGGAACCAACCGCGCCCAAGAAGCGCCGGTGACGATCGAGCACGCCGATGGCCCGACGACGATTCGAATCAACCAACGCGAGAAGCCGCCGATCAACGGCAATTTCAAGATCATGGGCCGGTTTCAATTTAACGCCGGCAAAGCGGTTGTTTCTGTTTCAAACGCGAACACCCGTGACGTGGTGATCGCGGATGCGGTGGTGTTTGTGCCGGTTGCGGAGTTAAAAAAAGATTCTGTCCCCGGGCAACGCTTGGCCAAGCTGCGGGGCGAGGTCGATCGCCTGGTCAAGCGCGTGGATGCGCTGAAGAAAACCAAGTCGACGGATTTGCCAAAGGCGATGTCGGTGCAGGACGAGAAGGAAACCGGCGACTGGCATGTGCATATTCGCGGCGAAATCCGCAACAAAGGCGCAGTCGTACCCCGTGGGTTTCTTCAAGTCGCCAGCAAAACAAAAACCGTCGCGCAGCCGACGATCGCCGCTGGCAGGAGTGGTCGACTGGAGTTGGCCGAGTGGGTGGCCAGCAGTGACAACCCCCTGACAAGCCGCGTGATGGTGAACCGCATTTGGCACCATCTAATTGGCAAGGGGCTGGTTCGAACGACCGACAATTTTGGGATGATGGGAGAAAAGCCAAGTCACGCGGCTCTGCTGGACTGGTTGGCGCATCAGTTCGTTGTTGATCAATGGTCCGTGAAAAAAATGATTCGCCGCATAATAATGTCGCGCACCTATCGCCTGGCCTCAACTGGTGAGAGCGTTGGGTGGGCGGGCGATCCGGAGAACCGCCTGATTTGGCGCGCCAACCGTAGGCGGCTCACGGCGGAGGCGATCCGGGACTCGATTCTATCGGTGAGCGGACAGCTTAGCATGCAGCAGGGTGGCTACACGATTCGTAAATTTTCGCAGTACGACTTTGGGTACGAATTCAATACCATCCGACGCAGTGTGTACGTGCCGTTATTCCGCAACACGTTGCTGGAGGGATTGGAGACGTTTGACGTTGCCAACCCGAACGTTGTGTCCGGCCGACGCTCTGAAACCACATTGCCGACTCAGGCGTTGTACTTGATGAACAGCCCGTTCGTAAATGCCGAGGCCGAGCGAGCAGGGGAACGCATCTCTCGCAACGGGGTGACTGATGCTGAGCGGGTTCGTTTGGCTTATCGACTTGCGCTTGGCCGCGAACCCAGCGCTGTTGAGGCAGATGTGGTGATGAAATTTATCGGGAAATCGAAAACCGGCCAAAAGTCCAGGACCTGGTCGGCGTTGGCTCACTCGCTTTTTGGCAGTGTGGACTTTCGACACTTGGATTGACGAGCGGCAAAAATGAATTACACTTCCTCCGTGCAACCGGTTTCGCGTAGGGAAATGCTCAAGACTTCGGCCTGTGGATTCGGTTCGTTGGCCTTGGCTGGGCTGTGCCAGCAGGCGGCGGCCTCTACCGGTCCGGCGACATTGCTTCAGCGTCAGCCGATGATTGCACCCCGGGCCAAGCGGGTGATCTTCATTTTCATGGCAGGTGGACCTAGTCATGTGGATTCTTATGACTACAAGCCGGAGTTGATTCGGAACCACGACAAGGATTACGACTTCACCGGCGTTCGATTCGGCACGTTTGGCAAGAAGAGCAAACGGAAGCTGATGAAGCCGCTGTGGGACTTCAAGCAGTATGGTCAATGTGGCCAGCATGTCTCCGAGTTGTTCCCGTACACGGCGCAGATGGTCGACGATTTATGCTTCATCAAATCGATGCATACCGAGGGCGTCGCTCATGGTCCCTCAACGTTATTCATGCAGACTGGTGCCACCAATTTAATCCGCCCGTCGGTTGGCAGTTGGGTGACGTACGGTCTGGGTACGGAGAATCATAATTTACCCGGCTTCGTGACACTGCAGCCTTCCAGTTCGAAGGGTGGTCCGCGAAACTACTCCAACGCCTTTCTGCCGGCGATCTACCAGGGCACCGCCATTGGCAAGGCCGGGCAATCAGCGAGTGAGGCAACGCTGCGCAACGCCGTGAACCCGTCGTTGTCGCATGCCGAGCAAGTGCGCAACTTCAAGTTGCTGCAGCAGATCAATCGCGCCCAGTTGGCCGGCAAACCGCAGGACGATCAACTCGACGCCGTCGTTGAGTCGTTCGAGCTCGCTTGGCGCATGCAGATGAACGCCCCTGGGGTGTTCGATCTGTCCGGCGAAAGCGTGGCGACCAGGAAACTATACGGCATCGGCGAAAAACCGACGGACGACTTTGGCAAGCAATGCATGATGGCCCGTCGCTTGGCGGAGTCTGGGGTGCGGTACATTCAGGTAAATTACGCAGATGAGAGCACCAACCCGCGCTGGGACCAGCACAGCAACATGCCCAAGCACATGGATCACGCCCGTGCCACCGACAAGCCGGTCGCTGGACTTCTGGCGGATTTGAAAAACCGTGGACTGCTCGAAGAGACGCTGGTTTGGTGGGGGGGCGAGTTTGGCCGCACACCGTTCTCACAAAGCGGCGACGGACGTGATCATAACCCGCGCGGTTTCACAACATGGCTCGCAGGCGGGGGCGTCAAACCGGGCATCTCCTACGGGGCCACCGACGAACTCGGCGACACCGCAGTGGAGAACAAGGTTCATATGCACGATTTGCATGCGACCCTCCTGCACATTCTCGGCTTGGACCACGAAAAGCTGACCTACCGTTATGCCGGTCGCGACTTCCGTCTAACCGACGTCCACGGCAGCGTCGTTCACGGGATTTTGTCCTGAAGGCGAGCGCGAGAGGGACCTGTTTTATCTGCGAAGGTGTCTTGTGGCCCTTTCCTGCATCCAGGCGATATCTTTGTTATTGGGGGAAGGTCGGTCGTATGGGGTGCCCACTCCTTTTCTAAACGCGGCCACGGTTCGTGAATCCAGCCATTTCTTTGTTTCGGAGTGCCCGTCGGCAAACGATAATCCGCCGCCTCCGCCGTGGTAACTCGCTGGAATATCCACTATCCGGTGCATTGTTGGTTTATCCGGATAACCTCCCATATCCACCACAAACATACCGTCATTGATGCTGTCTTCCCTCTCATCGAGAAAGACGAATGTGCTCGATGGCCCCGGGTTGATCATATCTTCCAGTTGACGGTAAATTCTCCACGGCCCCGTGGAAGCAGACCATCCCATGGCTCTGTTTTCACCTCGTCCACCGATCCAGTTGAGCATGGACATGCTACGGACACGGGGCAGTGTTTTGCCCTTTGCATTTACAGTACTGGTATCGCCGGGGCATTTGAAAAT
>DQOE01000095.1 GCA_015658765.1 Verrucomicrobiota bacterium
GCAAGGCGGTTGGAGCGTTGAGGGAAGCAAGCTTTACAACTCGAGAAACGCTCGAGATCCCAGAGGTCGGCGAAGACGCGGCCTCGCGCTTGACCAACGCCGTAATCCATCGCGTCTTCCAGTTGGCCAAGCGTGGGCTGGGTGAATTGACCAGCGGCGGCGAG
The DNA here is from genome assembly GCA_015658765.1 of Verrucomicrobiota bacterium. Taxonomy (GTDB): domain Bacteria; phylum Verrucomicrobiota; class Verrucomicrobiia; order Limisphaerales; family UBA1096; genus UBA1096. Next base: position 165 of record DQOE01000095.1, read on the forward strand.
CCGATCCATCGCGCCATTGCCGGTTCGGGTGGGGATCAGCGCGGTGACTGTCGCGCCGCAATCCTGCGAAAAATTGACGGAACGATTGGCCCACTCGACGGCTTCTTCCGGAGGAATGAACGGCGGCTGAAGTAAAACAAAAGCGCGGAGGGCCATGCCATTTTGAGTGACTAACTCAGCGGCGGCGCGGAACTGATCGAGCGTCACTCGCTTGTTGAGTTTTTGCAGCGCCTCCGGATGAACCGTCTCGAGGCCAAGCGCAACTTCGAGTTGGCCGCTCAGCCGGTCGCGAAATTGGAGGCAACGATCCCCAACCAAAGCCGGGTGGCACTCGACAATGACACGGTCAAACTTGGCCAAGCGCTTGGCGATCGCGGCATCTTCAGCCTTGGGGATGGCTTTGACATCGAAGAAACTGCCGGCGTTGTATAGTTTGACATGGCGCAGCTTGGCCAAGCCGCCGCACTCGCGTTCAGCCTGGCCAATCGCGAAGTCGATCTGCCCGGCGATGGCACCGGCGGGCACGGTTTCGTCGAGGGTGTTTTGCCAGAGATCGCACATCAGGCAGCGCCACGGGCATTCCTTGTTGGTGAGAAAGATCGTCAGCCAATCAACGAGACTGCCGTCGTCATCGCGTTCCTTCTCGAGCAGCCAGGCGTAGGGGCGGCTTGGGTCAAGCGTGTTCTTCTGGCCGCGCTGCCCGATGATCCAGTGGCTGCGGGCGGCAGGGGAATCCGGATAAGTCAGGCCGGTATCTGCGGAGGAGTCAGGAATAAAGCTCGAGGAATTTTTTACGGAGTTGCCCCTCACGGGCAGGGAAGTTTTCGCGGAGCGAATCAACCGATGTTGCGCCGTGCTGAAAGCGGCGTTTTTCAAAAACAGGCATGTCTAAACCAAGCGCTGACTTGACGCCCCGGCTGACGATGTCGCCCTTGAGCGCGTACAGCTTGTCGACGTCGTAGCCGGTCAACTCAACGAATGGAATGCCCTCGGCCACCTCGATCACATCCGGCCTCGTGAACGGGCTAAACCCCTTGAAGCCAAAGTGATGGCCCGGCGCATAGGTGCGGGCGTACGACCGGCTCAAGCCACCGGAGTAGGTGAGCGAATGCTTGATCGTGCCGACGCCCCAGCCTTCCTGATAGAGCATCTGGTTGTTGACGACGCTGCGGATCGTCAGCTCCGGATTTTCGTCGATAGGATAATCCTTCAGGTTTTCGTCGCCGCCGTCGCCGTCGATGAGATGTTTCCAATCAGGATATTTTTTGCGGATGCCACGGCAAAGCGCAACCGCCATCGAGGCGGACTCGATGTCGAGTATCTTGTAGTCCTCGACGATTTGAATCGTCTCGGCGACGTCGATGTCGCCGAGGCTGGACTCAATCGGCTCGAGGAACATTCCCAAGTCCAGCTTGCCGAGAAAATTCTTGCACTGCTGCAGGTCGGGGCCGTCGCCGAAGCTCAGCGTAAACGCCTTGAGTCGGCCAAGGTCGCAGCCCAGTTCGCGCATCACAGCGTACGTTGCCAGGAACACCGCGCCGCTGTCGATCCCACCGGAGAAACAGCAGCCGACCGGCTCGGTTTCCGGGATGCGCTCGAGCCATTTGCGAACTTCATTTTTCAGCGCGGCGATGTAGTCGTGGCCAATCGGGCCGAGGTCGGTAGAGTAGTTGTTGCGGCGCGGATTGAAAAAGCGTTCGTACGTCGGGTCGGGGTCCGGGCAGCCTACGAGCTTGATGGTCACCAAATAATGCGCTGGAACCATGCGCGTGTAGTACGGATGAAACTGATCGCCAAATCCCTGTTCCTCGAGCCATTGGCGAATAGCATCGATGCGATGAGCGACGATGAGCGCCGGCCCCTCGATTTGCTTTGCCAAAAAGTAGCGCAACGGCCGGTCGAGCGAGCGGGCCAGCTTGACCGACTTGCCGTCCTTGGCGACAAGCGCGAAGGAGCCGTCGAAGTCGCGGATGGTTTCCGGCGAGCCGGCGAGCATGCGTTGGCGCGCCTCGGCGCGGGAGAGATTGTGCAGCTCGGTCTCGTTGGGATCGGTCAGGTCAACGACGCGTTCGATGTACTCGTGCATGACCGCCGATTGTTCACAAGCAACCCCAAACGTCAACCCAACGCGCTTGGCTTAGTGGGAGTGATCGTGGCCTTCGCCGTGTTCGTGGGAGTGGGTGTGTTCCGCCTCCGGCTTGGGGTCGATTTCGGTGACCTTGGCTTTTTCCTCAAGCAAATCGATGACCTTGGCGTTCATGATTTCCTCCTGAACCTGGTAGATGGTACCGTTGTCCTTGAGTTGCTGTGCCAGTTTCTGGGGCTTGATCTTCTGCTGTGCCGCCATGGCGGCGACTTGCCGGCTGAGTTCCTGGTCGGTGACTTTGATGCCTTCCTTTTCGGCAATTTTTGAAAGGATGTAGTTGGCTTTGACGCGCACCTCGGCGTCGGTCTTTGCGTTGGCGTAAATTTTGTCCTTATTTTCCTCGATGATCTCCTTGCCTACACCGCGCTGATGGTTTTGCTGGACGATGTTGTGTACGGCCGCGCGAGTGGCCTCGTTGACAATCGTTTCGGGAAGATCGCAGTTTACGGCGCCAAGCAGCTTATCCACGCATTGGTTTCGGATCGATTTTTTCTTTGAATACTCGAGCTCATTTTTAAGGTCGTTCTCCACTCCTTCACGCAGCTTGTCCATGCTCTCGGCACCAAAGCCCTTGGCGAATTTGTCGTCAAGTTCGGGAAGGGATTTTTCCTTCACCTGCACGACTTCGATCTCGTACTTGGCTTCTTTGCCGACAATCTCCTCGTAGACGAAATCGTCAGGGATTGTGACAGTGACGGTTTTTTTGTCGCCTTTGCTCGATCCGATTAAGGCCTCGACAGTGCCGGGGATCAGCGGGTTTTGTGTCTTGTGAAGCCAGAAGTTTTTCTGTTCAGTTAGGCCACGGGCAACCTTGATGAGATCGGTGATCGGCTTGTCATCAATTGTGCCAGTGAAGTTGACCACAATAAAATCTTCCTCCACGGCGGGCCGATCCATGTCCGCGTAGCTGACTCGCTGCTCGCGCAGGGTGTCCAGCGCCTTGGCGATGTCCGCATCGTTGACGGAGCGGCGCTCCTTCTCGACTTCTATGCCGATGTACTCCGGCATTTCGAAGGCGGGGGTGACTTCGAGTGTGGCAAGGTATTGGAACGGTTTGCCGTGGCCAAACTGCAACTCCTCGACTTCAGGCATGATCACCGGGCGAAGCTCGTTCTCTTTAAGAGCCTTGGCATAACTGTCGGACATGAGGGTACGCTTGGCTTCCTCTCCGATCTTGTCACCGTAGGAGCGCATGACGTTGGCCAACGGCGCCTTGCCGGGCCGGAAACCGGGCAGATGGGCGTGCCGCCGGAAGTCCTTGGCCACGGCGTCAAACTTGGCGTTGACGGTCTCGGCGTCGATCTCGATGCGGAGCTGTTTCCTGCACGGGGACAGGTCTGTAATGGTTACTTCCACAGGAATCTTTCGTTAAAATCTGGGGGTTCAGGCTGCCGGGAATCGGCTTGGCCAGAGCGGCGAGAGATTAGGTTTGCCCTTTGGCAGCGTCAAGCCTGCCCCTTGGCCAAGCGGCCTCGACATGGGCCAAGGGCATCGCAATACTCGCCGCCCATGAACAGCCCATCAACTGCTCTTTCCCGCCGGAATTTCATCGGAATCGCCGCCGGACTTGGCGCCGTGGCAGGCACCGCCGGGCTCCCGCGACTGGCCAACGCGGCCGCGCTGTCGGCCAAGCGCATCAAGCTCGGCATCTCGTCCTACTCGTACTGGCATTTTCGCGACCCGAAAGTGTCCATCGACGCAGTGATCGACAAAACGGCCCGGCTCGGCGTCGAGGGGGTGGACATCCTCCACCGGCAAATGGACTCGGAGGACAACGGTTATTTGCAGAAGCTCAAGCGGCACGCGTTCACAAACGGCGTCGATTTAATCTGCCTGTCGATCCACCAAGACTTTGTCGACCCCGACCCCGCCGTGCGCACCAAACACATCGAGCACACAAAAAAGTGCATCGACCTGGCCTACCGCATGGGCATCCCGTGCATCCGGCTCAACTCCGGCCGCTGGGGCACGGTGAAGTCGTTCGACAAGCTGATGGAGCTGCGCGGCAAGGAGCCGTTGCTTCCCGGCTACACGCTGGACGACGGCTTCAAGTGGTGCATCGACTCGATCGAGAAATGCCTGCCCAAGGCCGCCGAGTGCGGCGTGATGCTGGCGCTGGAAAAC
>DQOE01000054.1 GCA_015658765.1 Verrucomicrobiota bacterium
CGCGAACAACTGGCTGACTGGCTTTGTTTTGTCGTCGCTTTTCCTGTTGCCGCTATTGTGGCGTTCGCCATCAAGATTACCTGTTGGCTCATTCGCGCAAGACTTGGCCAATCGGATGGAACATGCCGGAATGGTTGGGCCGATTGTCGGCTCGACGTTTTTGGATGGCCATCGGCTTGGTTTGTATGTTGCTTGGTATCTCGGCCAACCTTGGCACGGCGATGTCATGCCAGCTTCGCTAGAGGCGTACAAACATTCCGGAGCCAGGTTTGCAATTGCCATCGGCAGCTCGCCGTTGGCGAAGCAGTTGGATGCAGATCCGGCTTTCAAACACGTGAGTACCAAGTTGGGTGAAAAAGGATTCCTTCAGGTTTATGAGGTTCAGGCGAGCCAGCCGTAGTTCATTTTCCTTTCCTAGCGGGAGGGGTGGTTTTATCTTCGGCGAACCGTGAACGGTTTGATTGGAAATGTGTTTGCCTGCGCTGGGTTGCTGATGGGTTCGGTTGGTTTGGTGCAAGCCGGGTTGACGGCGGAGCAGACGGCCAAGCTGCCGCCGCCGGCCAAGCACGAGGTCAGTTTTGCCAGGGAGATTTCGCCGTTGCTGGAAAAGAGCTGCACCAAGTGCCACGGCAAAGGCAAAGCCAAGGGCGGCTTCAGCATCGAGACGCGTGAAAAACTGCTCGCCGGCGGTGACTCTGGAGCGACGGTAGTGATCGGCAAGAGCGCCGACAGCTACTTGGTTGAGTTGATTTCCGGCATTGACCCCGACGATGTCATGCCGAAAAAGGGCTCGAGGTTGACGACGGAGCAAGTCGGTCTGGTGCGCGCTTGGATAGACCAGGGGCTTCCGTGGGAGGAGGGGGCGACGTTTGCCAAGGCACCGGTGCTGAACCTCACGCCGCGCCGGCCGGAGTTGCCCGGTGACGAGGGCGGCCATCCGGTCGATCGCATCTTGGCCCCGTACTTCGCCAAGCACGGGGTGACGACTGGCGAGGTGGTTTCGGACCGGCTTTTTGCAAGGCGCGTTTATCTCGACACCATCGGCCTGTTGCCGCCGGTGGCGGAACTGGACGCGTTCGTTGCCAGCAACGCGAAGGACAAACGCCGGGCGCTGATCCGCCGGTTGCTCGATGACCGCAAGTCATACGCGGAACATTGGCTGGCGTTTTGGAACGACATCCTGCGCAACGACTACGCCGGCACCGGCTTCATCGACGGCGGCCGCAAGCAGATCACCGGCTGGCTTTACGGCTCGCTTTACAGCAACAAACCGTACGACAAGTTTGTGTACGAACTGATAAACCCGACGGAACACTCGCGGGGCTTCACCAAGGGCATCGTCTGGCGCGGCGTGGTGAACGCCAGCCAGAAACCGCCGATGCAGGCGGCGCAACATATCTCGCAGATTTTCATGGGCGTGAACCTCAAGTGCGCCTCCTGCCACGACAGTTTCATCAACGACTGGTCGCTGTCCGATGCCTACGCGCTGGCCAGCGTCTATGCCGACAAGCCGCTGGAGTTGGTACGGTGCGACAAGCCGACCGGCGAGATTTCCGGCGTGCGGTTCATCCATCCGGAGTTGGGCGCGATCGACCCGAAGGCGGATCGGGCCAAGCGCATCGAGCAGTTGGCCAAGGCGGTGACGAGTCCCAGGAACGGCCGCCTCAGCCGCACGATCGTGAACCGGCTTTGGGCGCGATTCCTCGGCCGCGGCTTGGTCGAGCCGGTCGATGAAATGGAAAACGAGTCGTGGCACACCGACCTGCTCGACCTGCTGGCCAGCGACCTCGCCGACAACGGCTACAATCTCAAGTTCACCATGGAGCAAATCATGACGTCGCACGCGTATCAGTTGCGAGCCGTGAACGGCGCCGAGCAGGCGGAAAAGGATTATGTTTTTCGGGGGCCGACCGTGCGGCGGATGACCGCCGAGCAGTTTGTCGATGCTGTGGCGACACTCACCGGCAACTGGAAGCCGTCGCCGGCGAAGAAGATCGAGTTCGATGGAGCGAATCTCGCGGGAGTAACGGGCCGAGTTGAGCAGAACGATTTGCCGAAGGGCAAATGGATTTGGAGCACGGCCAAGGCGGCCGAGGGCGTCGAGCCGGGCACGTCGTTTTTTCGCAAACGCATCGAGTTGCCGGACAAGCCCACGACGGCGGATGTGATCGCCGTGGTGGACAATTCGTTCGTCCTGCTGGTGAACCAACGCAACGGGACCGCCGGCAAAAACTGGGAGGAACCGAAATTCCGGAACCTGGCCAAGCGATTCAAGCAAGGCGAAAACCTCGTCACGGTCTCGGCCACGAACGAGGGTAGCGGAAAAAATCCCGCCGGGCTTTGGCTGGGTATCCGGTTTCAGTTTGCGGACGGCTCGACGATGGACGTCGTCTCCGACAAGTCGTGGAAGGTCAGCACCGACGGTTCCGATGGCTGGAACAAGCCGGAGTTCGACGACACCACATGGCGTTCGGCCTCGGAGCTGGGCGGGGCGGACATGGCTCCGTGGGGCTTGGCCAAGCGAATGAAAATCAGCGGCTCGGTACTGGCGTTTGGCGGACGGTTTCGCGAGTCGATGCAAAACAAGACGGCGCTGACCACTGCGCTTGGCCGGCCGAACCGCGAGCAGGTAACCACCGAGCGCCCGTCCGCCGCCACCACGCTGCAGGCGCTTGCGCTGACCAACGGCGAGGTGCTGTCGAAATTGATCAAGGACGGAGCCGCCGTCCTGGCCGACGAGGGCGGTGGGCAACAGCACTTGGCCAAGCGGGTGTTCCGGGCGGCGCTTGGCCGTCCGCCGAACCAAGCGGAGTCGGCGATGTTGGCCGAGTTGATCCGCGGCGACAATGCGGCCGAGTCGGTCGAGGACGTGCTGTGGGCCGTGACGATGCTGCCGGAGTTTCAATTGATTTACTAATCGCAAACGATGCAAATTCAGGTAGGAATCATTTCGGTGTCGGATCGCGCGACGCAGGGCGTCTACGACGATGCCGGTGGGCCGGCGTTGAAGGAGGCTGCGGCCGGCTACGGGTGGGAGATCGCCGCCGAGACGGTTGTGCCGGATGAGGTTCGCGACATCCAGCGTGCGCTGCGCGAGCAGTTGAACAAAGGCTGCCACATGATTTTGACCACCGGCGGCACCGGTGTCGCCCCGCGCGACGTGACCCCCGAGGCGGTGCGGGAAATGGCGGTGCGCGAACTGCCCGGCTTCGGCGAGGTGATGCGCATCGAGTCGATGAAAATCACGCCCAACGCGATCCTCTCACGCAACCTGGCCGCCGTGATCGACTCGGCACTGGTGATCTGCCTGCCCGGCAAACCCAAGGGCGCCGTCGAGTGCCTCGGCTTCGTCGAGGGCGCCATCCCCCATTGCATCAAGGTGCTGCAGGAAGTGCCGACGAGCTGCTAGCCGCCGCGCTTGGCCAAGCGCTTGGTTATTTCGGGATGCGGACGATGCGACGGATGTTGCCGCTGAAAAGCTTGTCCTGGATTTTCGTGTGCGGGATCAGCCGGCGGATGATGCCAATCGTCCGTGCGCCGATGCAGCTTGGCCCGCGCCCAATGATGTCGTTGCAGTCGCTGCCGAAAAGCAACTTATCCTGGTGCCGCTTGATGAACTCGACCGCTTGCGCCTCGTCGCGGATGAGTGCGTTTTGCCCGGAGCCGGCCGACATGTCACCGAACATGTTCGGATAGTCGCTGAGCAGCCGATCGCTGATGCCGGACGGCGTGACTTTGCCCTTGGGGTACATGACCGTCTGGTCGTGGTTCTTGTCGATGTTGCCCCACCAAGTTTGCGCGTGGCCGATGAAGTTCACCTTGGGGAATTTCTCGAGGATGGTGTGGAACCGCTCGATGCCGGTGTTGTAGTTGCCGTGCTCGAAATGCATCAGCACCGGCACGTCGTATTCCTGCGCCAACTCGGCGATGCGCTGGATGTGTTTTGAGTCGCACTCGACCTTGAACTTCTGCTCACCAATACCGACTGCGCCTTTTTTCAAAAACGACTCGATCGTCGCGATGCACTCGGGGTGGTCGGCGATCTCGTTGGCGAAGTGGACGTAGTTGCGCGGGTTTTTGACGGCGATCCTCCGGACTGACTTGTTGCCGCCGCAGTTGGCGGCGAGTCCGTACAGGCGGCCGGCCGGGAGCAGCACGGTCCACTTCACGCCCAGCGCGCGTTGGTGGCCGAGCATGCGCTCGTCATTTCGGCCGCTGTAATTGGTGTGCTGATGCAGGTCGATGATTTCCTGTTTGGGCTTGCGGCCAAGCGCTTGGCCGGGCAGGGCGGCGGCCGCGGCGGTTGCGGCGATAAACTTGCGGCGAGTCAATGGTTTCATGTTCGTGAACTGGCTGAGGTGAGGTTAGTTTTCCCGCTTGGCCAAGGCGACTTTTTTCTTGGCATTGTGAAAACCGGCCCGGCCGCCTATGCTGCGCAAGCCTGTGAGGGCACGTGGCAATGGACAAACTTTTGCTCATCGATGACGAGGATGATGTGCGCTACTCGTTCAAGCGCATTTTTGAATCGCCCGATCTCGACCTCGAAACCGCCGCCAGCGGCGAGGAGGGGCTTGAGGTTATCAAAAGTTTTCAGCCGGATCTCGTGCTGATGGACGTTCGCATGGGCGGCATCACCGGGCTGGAGACGCTGCGGCGCATCCGGCAGGACGACGCTAAGCTGCCGGTGATCATGATGACCGCCTTTGGCACGACGCAGACCGCGATCGAGGCGATGAAACTCGGTGCATACGACTATCTGCTCAAGCCGTTTGACGTGCCCAAGCTCAAGCAGATCGTCGCCGACGCACTCAAGGCGGCTCGCGACATGAAACAGGTTGTCGCATGCGAGCCGCTGCTCGAGTCGGAGGATTACGACTTGGGCATTGTCGGCCGCAGCCAGCCGATGCAGGAGGTGTTCAAGATGATCGGCCAACTGGCCGGCTCGGATGCCACGGCGCTGATCACCGGCGAGAGCGGCACCGGCAAGGAACTGGTTGCTCGCGCCATTTACCAAAACAGCCAGCGCAACGATAAATCGTATCTGCCGATCAACTGCGCAGCGATCCCGGAGAGCCTGCTCGAGAGCGAGTTGTTCGGCCACGAAAAGGGCTCGTTCACCGGGGC
>DQOE01000075.1 GCA_015658765.1 Verrucomicrobiota bacterium
GCATGGGTAACGTTAAAAGTAGATTCAAGCAATAATACGAACGATTTGATATACTTGAACGTTAAAGAAAGTCCGTTTACCATAGTTTTTGACTCAAAACTTCAAAAAACCTACATCATCGAGGCTTCAACAAACTTGAGCGACTGGGATGAGACTCAAGTCATTAATGGCAATGGGGATAGCATCGAGTTTAACCCAACGCCTCAACCCGGCGAAAAAGCGCGTTTTTTTCGAATCCGCCTGAATCGATGACCGCTTGGCCAAGCGCAGTCGAGGTTGGATACGCTCCCCTTCGACGTGATGGAAGGCGACTTTGTGAAATTTTTCACAAATTCATTTTGACGGTCGTAACTGGCGGATGTAGATTTGCCGTAGGCGTTATAAAGCCATTATGAGCGGTACTGAAATAGGCTATAATTCCAAGGTTGAAGGGGACGTGATTCATACCCGCCTGGACGCCGCTGTCAGTTGGTTCCGCAAAAACTCGCTTTGGCCGATGCCGATGGGCTTGGCCTGTTGCGCGATCGAGTTGATGGCAGCGGGGGCGAGCCGGTTCGACATCTCCCGGTTCGGTGCTGAGGTGATGCGGTTTTCGCCCCGGCAATCCGACCTGATGATTGTCGCCGGGACAGTCACTTACAAAATGGCGCTGGCGGTGAAGCGGATTTACGACCAGATGCCGGAGCCGAAGTGGGTGATCGCGATGGGCGCGTGCGCCTCGACCGGCGGCATGTACCGCAGCTACGCTGTGTTGCAGGGGGTGGATCGGATTTTGCCAGTCGATGTTTACATCAGCGGCTGTCCGCCTCGGCCGGAGGCGTTGCTTGAGGGATTCATGCGGCTTCAGTCCAAAATCTCAAACGAGCCTCACATCAAGGATGCCAAGCCAGCTCGAGCGAGAGAGGCGGTTGTCACCTGAGACCCGAATGACCGCGAAGCAACTGGCCAAAACGCTCAAGCAACAGTTCAATGGGATCGTCTCCGGCCCGGTGGAGTTTCGCGGTGAGTTGACGCTGGAAGTGTCGGACGCCTCGCGAATTGCCGAGGTCTGCCAGTTCGCCAAGGCGGAACAGGGCTTCGATTTTCTCGTCGACCTCACCACTATCGACAACCACGAGGAGACACCGCGATGGACGGCGGTGTATCACATTTACGGCTACGAGCATTTTTGCCATTTACGCCTGAAGACCAGTGTGAGTGAGGAGGAGTCCGAGTTGCCGACGGTTTCATCTGTCTGGCGCACGGCCAACTGGCACGAGCGCGAGGCGTACGACATGATGGGCATCCGGTTCGCCGGGCATCCCGACTTGCGCCGCATCCTGATGTGGGAGGGCTACCCTTATTTTCCGTTGCGAAAGGATTTCCCCTTGGCCGGCAAGCCAAGCGAGATGCCGGACGTGGCGTTCTCCGACCCGGCACCGCTCGAGGGCGGGCCATTCGTCACCGTGGCCGGCGGCGAGGACTCGACTGCGCGCGAACCACGAGAGCGCAACCCCGAGGGCTGATCGATGACGGCGACTCAGCAAATCGAGGTGAAGGATTCGGCGGCGCGCTCGGCGCAGGCGGTGGACGATTTGCGGGATGTGCAGGGCGAGAAGATGATCCTGAACATGGGGCCGTCGCACCCGGCGACGCATGGCGTGTTGCGGTTGGTACTCGAACTCGACGGCGAGATCATCACGAAGGCCGACCCGGAAATCGGTTACCTGCATCGCGGCGACGAGAAGATCGCCGAGAACATGACGTACAACCAGTTTATCCCGTACACGGATCGGCTGGACTACCTCGCGCCCTTGGCCAACAACGTCGCCTACTCGCTGGCGGTGGAGAAGCTGCTCGGCATTCACGACAAGCTGCCGGAGCGCTGCCAATATATCCGCGTGATCTGCTGCGAACTGGCCCGCATCTCGGCGCACCTGCTTGGCCTCGGGGCGTTCGCGATGGACGTCGGCGCGTTGACGGTGTTTCTGCACACGTTCACCGAGCGTGAGAAAATCTACAACCTGATCGAGGCGCTCACCGGCGCGCGGTTCACGACGACGTACACGCGCATCGGCGGGTTGTCCCGTGATCTGCCGAAGGGCTGGACGGACGAGTTGGCCAAGTTCACCCAAGAGGTTAGCGTGGCCATCGGCGAGGCCGACAAGTTGCTGACGCGTAACAAGATATTCGTTGATCGAACCCGTGACGTTGGCGTGATCAGCCGGGAGGACGCGGTCGATTTTGGCCTGACCGGCCCGAACCTGCGCGGCAGCAACATGGAGTACGATCTGCGCAAGGCGCATCCGTATCTCGTGTACGATCAACTCGACTTCGACGTGCCGTACGGCGAAGTCGGCGACTGTTACGACCGTTACCTCGTGCGAATGGAGGAGATGCGCCAAAGCGTGCGCCTGCTTGACCAGTGCTTGGCCAAGCTGCCCGGCGGCCCGGTCAATGTCGATGACGGCAAGATCATTCTGCCGGACAAACAGAAGGTGCTCTCGAGCATGGAGGAGTTGATCCACCAGTTCATGCTGGTGACGCAGGGGCAGGACGCGCCGGCCGGCGAGGTTTATTTTGGCGCCGAAAACCCGAAGGGCGAACTCGGCTTTTACATCTTCAGCAAGGGCGGCGGCGTGCCGTACCGGCTGAAGATCCGCGCGCCCTCGTTCGCGAACCTGAGTATCCTGTCGCACACCCTGCCGGGGCACATGATCAGCGACGTGGTGGCGATTTTGGGGTCGCTCGATTTTGTGATGGGGGAGTGCGACCGATGAGTTTTGAAGTCCCCAAAAAACTGGAGCGGGAAATCAACCGGCTGGTTAAGAACTATCCGGAGAAGCGCAGCGCGTCGCTGATGGTGCTCCACGCGTTGCAGGATGAGTTCGGGCACATATCCCCCAAGGCGGAAAAATGGGCCGCGGCCAAGCTGGAGTTGCAGCCGATCAACATTCACGAGTTGGTGACCTTTTACCCGATGCTGCGGGAACATGACCCAGGGAAAACCGTGGTGCGGGTTTGCCGCACGTTGAGTTGTGCCCTGGCCGGGAGCAGCAGGCTGCACGGGCATATTTGCGAGAGGCTTGGCCTGGACGCGGGTGCGCCCGGCTTGCAGCGGACGAAGGACGGCAAATACGGTGTCGAGTACGCCGAGTGCCTGGCCAGTTGCGGCACCGGGCCGGTGATGATGTGCAACGATGACTTTTACGAGAACGTCACGAACGACGGCGCGGATGAAATCCTGGAGAAATACGACGAATGAAGATGGTTGCCGAACTAGGATTCGAACCTAGACAAACGGTGTCAGAGACCGTTGTGCTACCGTTACACCATTCGGCAACGTCGCGCGGGAATACATATTGACAACGGGCCGGGTGAGTCAAGGCTCGAATCGCTGAATGCCGAAAGAATACAAACTGGTTTTGAAGCACGTCGATGAGGCGGGTTACACGAGTGACATCCAGTGTTACCTGAAACACGGCGGCTACAAGACCTTGAAAAAGGTTTTCCGGCTCAAGCCGAGGAAAACCGGGGGCGGCGTGGTGACGCCCCAGGCGCACATCCGCAAGGAGGTGCTGGTCTCCGGGCTGCGGGGCCGCGGCGGCGCTGGCTTCTCGTGCGGCATGAAGTGGAATTTCGTCAACCGCAAGTCCGGCAAGCCGGTTTATCTCATCTGCAACGCCGACGAATCCGAGCCGGGCACGTTCAAGGATCGGCAGATTCTCCACAAGGATCCGCACCAACTCATCGAGGGCATGATCCTGTCGTGCTACGCCAACGACGTGAAGTTGGCCTACATTTACATTCGCGGCGAATTTCCCGAGGGCGCAAGAATCCTCAACCGAGCCATCGACGAGGCCAGGGCCAATGGCTTCCTCGGCAGGGGCATTTGCGGCACCGGCTATGATCTTGAGATCCACGTGCACCGCGGCGCGGGCGCGTACATTTGCGGCGAGGAAACCGGCCTCATCGAGTCGCTCGAGGGCAAGCGGCCGTACCCGCGTATCAAGCCGCCGTACTTCCCGGCCGTGCTTGGCCTGTACATGTGCCCGACCATCGTCAACAACGTCGAGACGCTCTGCAACGTCCGGCACGTGTTGGAGATGGGCGGTGACGCGTACGCCTCGCTGGGCACGACGGCCAACACCGGCACGCGCATCGTCAGCTTGAGCGGCCAAGTCAGGCGGCCCGGCTACTACGAGATCGAGGTTGGCAAAGCCACGCTCGGCGAGTTGATTTTTCACAAAAACTTTGGCCAAGGGCTGCGCGATGGCCGCAAACTGCGCGCGATCATCCCCGGCGGATCGTCGTCGAAAGTGTTCCGCGCCGGCGAAAAGTTTCACATCAAAAGCAAGGACAAGTGGGGCGCGGTTATCGAGCAGAAACTCGGCCTGCTCGACATCCCGTACGACTTCGACACGCTGATGAAGTGCGGCTCGATGTCCGGCTCGAGCGCCATCATCGTGCTGGACGACTCGGTGGAC
>DQOE01000005.1 GCA_015658765.1 Verrucomicrobiota bacterium
GTCACCGGCATCGGCCGCGACGCCGCGGGCGCGGTCACCCACGTCGAGACAGACCAGGGCACGGTGCAGACCGGGGTTATCATCAATGCCGCCGGCCAATGGGCGCCGCGCCTCTCGACGATGGTTGGCGCGATCACGCCGATGGTGCCGGTGATGCACCAATACGTCACCACGCGGCACATTCCCGGCCATGAGTTGCCGGAGCAAACGCCGGTCGTGCGCGATCCCGACAACCTGTTTTACTTACGCGAGGAGGTTGGCGGCTTCCTCGTTGGCGGCTTCGAGCTGGAGCCGAAAACCTGGGCTGCCGGCGGTGTCGCGTGGGACTTCACCCAGCAACTGCTGCCCGAGGATTGGGAACTGTTCGAGCCGGTGATGGAGGGTGCGCTGCGCCGCATACCCCAACTCGAACAAGCCGAGGTCATTAAGCTGGTCAACGGCCCTGATGCCATGACACCCGACGGCCACTACTGCCTCGGCCCGGTGCCGGGTGTGCCCGGGTTTTTCGTCGCCGCCGGCATGTCGCTCAACGGCATCGCCGGAGCCGGTGGCGTGGGCAAGGTGATGGCCGAGTGGATCATCGACGGCGAACCATCGCTCGACCTGCACGAGATGAACATCCGCCGCTTCGGCGCAAACTACGGCAACACCGACTTCGTCGCCGAGAAGGCGCGCGAGGTGTATCACTACTACTACCACCAACACTATCCGGCCGACGAAACCCTCTGGGCGCGCAACCACCGCAGAAGCCCGCTGTACGACCGGCTCGCCGGACTCGGCGCGGAGTTCGGCGAGAAAAACGGCTGGGAACGGGTCAATTTTTTCCGCCCCGGCGAGCCCAGCCGCCAAGCGGCCGACGACCAGCACCAGTGGGGCTGGGGCCGCGCGCCGTATCACGATCTCATCCGCGAAGAATGCCTCGCCGCCCGCGAGCGTGTCGCGCTGTTCGACATGACTTCCTTCGGCAAATTCGAGGTCAGCGGCCCCGGCGCGCTTGGTCTGCTACAACGTGTCGCCTGCAACAACATCGACCGTCCCGACGGCTCGCTGGTTTACACGCAATTCCTCAACGCACACGGTGGCATCGAGAGCGACCTCACTGTTTGTCGACTGGCCGGCGACCGGTTTCGCGTCATCACCGGCACGTCGTTTTTGTCGAACGACCTTGAGTGGGTGCGCTCGCACGCGCCGGCAGACGGCTCGGTCGAGGTGCGCGACGTGACCGACGACTTTGCCTGCATCGGCATGTGGGGGCCTGGCGCACGCGACGTGCTTGGCCAAGCGACTGATGACGACCTCAGCAACGACGCTTTCCCCTACCTCACCGCGCGGCAACTCACCGTCGCCGGCAAACCGGCCTGGGCGCAGCGCGTCAGTTACATCGGCGAACTTGGCTGGGAACTGTACCTCGCCAACACCGACGCCAGTGCCGTGTGGGACGCGCTGCTCGAGCTTGGCCAAGCGCACGGCATCCGCCCCGCCGGCTACAAGGCGCTCGACTCGTTGCGCCTCGAGAAAGGCTACGTGTACTGGAGCACCGACGTGACACCGGAGGACAACCTGCTCGAGGCCGGGATGGGTTTCTGCGCCGACATGGCCAAGGGCGACTTCATCGGGCGCGACGCCTTGGCCAAGCGCAAGGCCGACGGGCTCCAGTCGCGGCTGCGTACCGTCGTCCTCGAGGGCAACGCATTGCCGGCCTACGGCGCGGAGTCGGTCTGGCACGACGACCAAATCGTTTCGCGGCTGCGCAGCGCCGGGCACGCCCACACAATCGACCGGTCGATCGGGTACTGCTATCTGCCGCTGGTCCTGGCGAAGCCGGGGGTGGAGGTGGAAATCGAGTTGTTCGGCGAGCGCGTCCCCGCTACCGTTAGCCTCCCGATCCACGACCCCAAGGGCACCCGCCTCAAGGCGTGAGTCATTTCCGCAGCGACTTTTGTTGTTGCAGTAGCTTTTTCTTGTAGCGGCTTTGCACCACCTCCGTCAGCACCAGCACGGTGATCACAAAATAGAAAGTCGCCTTGCTCATCGAGTGAACTTCCTGCCCGAACAATTTCAACTGCGCCAGGTGGCCGCCCTCGCTCAGCAGTAAAATGCCCACCACAAACAGGATGAACAGGCCCAGCACCTCATACATCCGGTTGCGCTGCAGGAAAGCGGACACGCTGTCGGCCAGCCAGATCATCAGCGCGCCACCCGCTAAAATCGCCAGTGCCATGAGCCAGAAATCCTTCTTTGTGTCGTCCACCAACGCGATCGCACTCAAGATCGAGTCGAACGAAAACACCGCGTTCATGAACACAATCCGGGCCACTACAGACCAGACGGCGGCCGGCTCGCGCTTGGCTGTCGATTGAAAATCCTCCACGACAATCATGTGGAAAATTTCCTTCATGGCGGTGTACAGGATGAACACGCCCCCCACCAACACGATCAGGCTGTGCAGATTAAAGGTGCCCTCAATCACGCCCTCCCACGGCAGTGTAAACCACGTGCTTTGAAATGCGTCGATCATCGAGATCAGCAGGAACAGCAGCACGATCCGCAGGCCAACGGCGATCCCGATCCCCCACTTGCGCACCGCCGATTGCCGTTCCTCCGGGGCATGCTTCGACTCCAGCGAAATGTACAACAGGTTATCGAAGCCAAGCACCGCCTGCAGCAGCACCAGCATCCCCAACGTCATGACGATCTCAAGAATTCCCATAGCTCCGGGAGATTGTTACAAAGCCAGCCCGCAACAATCCAGAAGATTTCGGTGGACAATATGGTACCGGTGGCCGGACTTGAACCGGCACTCCCTCGCGGGAAAGGGATTTTAAATCCCTCGTGTCTACCAATTCCACCACACCGGCATCATTCGAATACAAAGACTTACGATATTTCTGTTGGCTGCTATCACTCTCTGTGCTACTGATAAGACATGAACCACGCTGAACTCCCCTGGAACCTTTTGACCTACACAATCGGTGCCTCCCTGAGCCCGGATGAGCAACCAATATCACAAAGTCTTTGACGGACGCAAGAGACGAATTCGAGGCCTCTGGGGGAGAAACGATCTCTTCTACGCGCAGGCCTCCCTCCCGGACGAGTCAGGTGTCGTCAAGGTTCGACGTGTCCGGCTCACAGCCACGACCGTGGCCGGAGCGGCCGCCGAACTAAGGCGACTGATGACCCGGCGTGAGGAGGAACAGCTCCCACTGATGACCCAGGCCCCCAAGTTTGACGAGTATGCCGAAAAGTACATCGAAACACAGTATGCCTTGGGGAGAAAGACGCTGGAAACGCTCAAGGGCGAGTCAAGACACGTCCGGTTCTGGGCAGGACACCTGCGCTCCACCCGCCTGAACCGTATCACCACGACCAAAATTCGAAACGGACTGATAAGGCGCAAAGGCGACGGGCTGGCACCCCGGACGATGAACATCTGCCTGATCAGCCTGAGGAATGTCCTAAAAATGGCGATACAGGACGGATGGCTGAAGGTTTCGCCGGCCGCTACAAGCAGCTCAGCCAATTCGGCGGCAAGGTGATTAAGGAGTTGATCGCTTAGCCGAAATTGATTTTGGCCACGGCCCCGCGCGCATCCTTTCCGTATTTCACTATGAACCTGTTACCAAAGCTCACCGTGGCCGTCCTGTTAATGGCCGGTATTTCCGTAGACGCCGATCGATCTACCTTCTGATCCGAAACCATATCCGATCAAACTTCCACGTCATGTGCCGCTGCCTTCCCTGCCGGCAGATGTAACCGATTTCCAACGCCATTGCCCACTGCGCCACTTTCCGATAGGCTCCGGCCGGCGCCTAAATTGGATTACAAAGAAAATGCGCGTGCCCAACCTCACTGAGGCAAACCCGCTGCTCAAAGGCAAGTACCGGTAGTTTTAACGGGTGATGAGCTGATACAGCACCAAACGACACAATGACCAAGCCGATACATCCACTTGTAATCCTGAAAGGTGCTCGGGGCAATCGGGTCTTGGGTTTTGCACTGGTCTTGTTTTCGGTGTCAGTCAGTTGGGCGGAGATCGGCGATAAAGGTACGGACGAAGCGACGCTCCGAGCTGATGCCCAAAAGGTCTTCAAGGAAAAAGTCGCTCCCTTCGTTAATAAATACTGCACCCGATGCCACGGCAGCCGGGCCAAGGCGGGTATCAACCTGCAATCAGCGCTCAAGAACCCCGGTGGCGAGTCCGCGTCACTGCATTGGAAAAAGGCGGTGGCGAACGTCAAGGTGCACGAGATGCCGCCGGA
>DQOE01000018.1 GCA_015658765.1 Verrucomicrobiota bacterium
CGCTCCCACGCGATGCCGCGCTTGGTCGTGTTGCGCGGGCTCGTCTCCATGATGCCGGTGTTGCCCCACAAGTTGGAGTTCTCCGTCACCAATGACATCATCGGCAGCGACGTCACCGCCTTGCTGAGGTTGTAGGCGTACGTGTGCGTCTCCACCCGCGACGGCAGCATGCCGCTCTTGAACGCTGCCGCCCGCACAACGGTCGTCCGGCGCACCGCCAGCGGGTTGGTGTATTTCTTGCCGTTGGTCGCGGTCGGCTCGGAGTAGTCGGTCGTGTAGCGGATCACCGCGCCCGGCTCATCGGTGGTGAGGTGCACCCGGAATTGCGCATCGTAAATGCCGCGCTGCGCGCTGAACTGCGGCGGCGCAAGCATCCCGCGAACGGTGCTGCCACGGTTGGCCCGGCCCGGCGTCGGCGTCGCAAACCAAGCCCAGTCGCCCTTGGCCAAGCGGCCGTAGGAAATGTTGCTGCGCTGCCCGGGATACGCCGGCGCGATCTCGTCGGCGACACGCCGCGGCAACTCCGGGCTGAACAGGCCAAGGTACTCGCCCTCGATGCCGAGCTTGAAATTCGTGTGCAGCGGTTGGCCAAGCACGCGGCGGTTTTTCCCCGTGGCGTGCACGATTAGCGACGCGCTTGGCCGGATCGTCACGCCGGGAAACACCCACTTGCCCGGCTTGGTCGCGTCGTCACTCAGCGACCAGCCGGCGAGGTTGACCGTGGCGCCGCCGTTGTTTCGCAGCTCGATCCAGTCACTGGCCTCGCCGTCGTCATCCTTCAGTCCATCGCGATTGGCCGCGAGAAATTCATTGATGACCACCTGGCCAAAGTCGTGATCGGCATCGATGTTGTAATGCCAGCCCTCCGCCGCGAGCCGGTTCGGCTCCGCCGCCAGGTCGGTGATGCCGTGGTTCGCCACCCAGGCGATCGTCACGATGCCGCTCTCGACCGGCTCGAACTCAATCTGCCACGGGCCGCTGGCCACGCCGGCGATCGACGTCGGCTCCTGGCCGTTGACGCGCAGGTCGGCCGCCTCGAGTCCACGGATCGGTTCGCTGAAAAACAGGCGCACGCGATCCAGCCCGCGCACCGTGCTGCCCGGCGGCGGCAGGATGGTCACCAGCGTGGGCGGCATGTCATCGACGATGCGGTACTGGTGCGTCGCCGCAGCGGTCGCGGCATCCATCAGGTTGGGCGGGCGCGCCGTGTCGGCGATGCCGTGATTCGGGTTCCACGACAGCGTCGCCTCGCCAAAGTCGCCCGGCGCGAAGGTGAACGTCCATGACCTGTTGCCGCCGCGAAGCTGCACCGCCGGGTCGCCGTTGAGCCAGAGATCGCCGGCATCGACCCCGGTGACCTCCTCGCCAAAACGCACCGTGATCTCGCGCAGCAGACTGACGTTGCCCGGCGGCGGATTGAGCGACACGACTTTCGGCGGCGACTTGTCCGGCTGAAAACTCCGCAGCTCGGCGTTCATCATGAAGTCGCTGCTCGTCAGGCTGATGTTGAACCCCAAGATGGCAATCTGGTTTTTGCCATCGACAAGAAACTGCGCGGGGTTGGCCAGGGCGAACGTCTCGAAGTTGCCGGACTCGTGGCTGATGCTCGCGAACGAGTCATGCGACAAGTTAGCCGAGCCGCCGACGTCGAGCACCTGCTCGCCGTTGATCCAGACTACGAAGCCGTCGTCGTAATCCACCAGCAAGTCGAGTGCGGAAATCTGCGCTGGATTGGCCACAGTGAAGGTGCGGCGGAAAAACATCGTGGAGTAAGTGTTGCGCATGTCGCCGAGCACCGTGCCGCCGTTGCCGTCGCCGTAACGGATCGGCGAGGCGCCGCTTGGCCAATCGCTATCGTCGAATTCGGGCTCAGTCCACTCCAGATCACCGCCGGAGGGATGGTCGTTGCCCTTATAGTAGCTCCACTTGGCCCCGCGCGAGAAAAGAGTCGCCGCGTTGGCCTCACTGGCCAGCCACGCGCCCGCCACGAGTACCAGCGTGGCCGTCGAAAACGGTTTCAGTTTCATGACTGGGTGTTACCCGCCCTTCTTTCGGTTCATCGCCATCACGCTCAACCCGCCAAAAATGGTGCCGGAGCCGCCGGTGATGATGCGCTTCACCGGCAGGCCGGTCTTGGGATCCTTTTTCAGCGGATCATCACTCATCCGCTGCTCGATCTCGAAGCGGCGGGCTTTCTGTCCCTTCTTCGTCGGGATGGTCTGGTACGTGTAAATGGGCATGATTGGTTACACTTTAACTCGCCCGGCAGCGTATCGGATCAGGCGTGCTGATCAATCACTTTCCCATCCGCCTCGTAGGCGACGTAGGACGGTTTTCCGTTTTGAACCGTGACACAGATGAGGTGCCGCCTGCTCACCGCCTTGGCCAGGTACCACAACTTGCCCGGCTTGGGCACCGCGCGGGTATCGACGCCCCAGCAGCCGTCGCCGAGGTAGAGGATGCCGTTTTTCTTGTCCACCCTGTTGGCTCGGAGCCGGTGAGTGCGCTTGTAAGTGTGATGGTCATTCTCGAAAACAGCCGTGACGCGGAATCGCTCAAACAGCGGGCACCAGTTTTTGATGATCTTCTGCGCCAACGGATCCTTGGACGAATCGTTGGTGCCCTTGGGCGGCTTGGCCGTGCCGTAGGCGGCCTTGTGGTAGCACGGGAAGATTAAGGGGACCTTCCCGGCGCGCTTGGCCAAGGCCCGTCCGAGCCAAGCCGTCTGCTCCCCCTCCACCCGCTCCGTCAAGTCGGAGTCGAGCACGATCAGGCTCAAGTAGTCACCGATGTCCATCGCATAAAAACTGCGCTTGGCCGGCAATGGAAACAGGCTGTAAAAATACTTGGCGTCCTTCGGCTTTTTGCCGGTGCCACCGGCGACCTCGTGATTGCCGATCGCCACGACCATCGGGATCAGGCAACCGTCGGACCGGCGCACGCTGTTGAGCGTCCACGACTCCAGCCAGTCGTCCCACTTGGCCACCTCCTTGGAACTGGCGTTGGCGTAAGCCAGGTCGCCGCCCAACAACGCAAACCACGGGTTGAGCTGCGCCGCACGCTGGTTCATCGCGTCAAGGTACTTGCGTTTGTGCATCATGTCGCCGCCGGTCACGAATCGGAAATTGGCCGGGAGCATGCGCGGCAGGGTGCGAAACTTGAAGTACCGCCCGCCGCGAGCCGGCCCCTGCGAGCGGACGGTGAAAACGTATTTCGTGTCGGGCTGCAACCCCCGCAGCTCAACGTGGTGCAGAATCCGTTTCTTCTGGTCGGCGAACAGGTGCTTGAAGCCCCGGGCCAGCGTCCACCGGCTCCCAGTCGGAGCGGCCAAGCGGCGGTACGTCACGTAGTCATTGCTGCGAGCATCGCCATCCATCCAGTTAACAACGACGGTGGTGGTGGGATCGACCCGCCAAGTGAGGTACACCAGCGGCCCCTTGGCCAGACGCTTGGCCAAGGCCCGGTAAGGCGCCACCACCAAGGCGGATAGCACCAACAGAAAAAATCGCCGGCCGGTTTTTAACGGTTCAAAGCTCACAAAATCAGAAACTGCACGAAAAAAAGTCCGAGTACTCAAAAAGCAACGGGCGCGTTGTTTTCTGTTTGATGGCGTTGCTTGTCAACAACAAGAACCGACCCCGTCACGAATCGCGTTTACTTTGGATTCCCACGACTTGCCCTTGATCCCAGAGAGAGTTTCTGAGGCGACTTTAGATTTGCCGTTTTTCCATTCGGCAAGTGCTCGATAAATCATCATCAATGGGTTTTTGGACTGCCACATCGCCGGGCAAGGTGTGCTGTCTTGATGAAGACTCCACTGCCGATCTGTTGACTCATTGGTCGTTGTCACAGAATAACAACATCCCAATTCCACTGTTTCTGCGGAAGAACCCCTGAAAGTTCGCCCCGCAGCGTATCGAACCACTGGGGCGCGGATCAGCCAGTTGGCGTTTTTTTGAGAAAAACCACTAAAAAAGCCGGGTTTTTTCTTCAAACAACGTGTTGACTCGCTTTTGGTTTTTGGTACTGTTCCCGCCCCTTTGCTTCCGGGGGATTCTGAATGAAGACCTATTTACCAAAGATCGACAAGCTAAACCGCACCATCGACGAGCAGCCGCGAAAGTGGCATATCATCGATGCCGACGGCGCTGTGCTGGGCAAGGTGGCCACCAAGGCGGCTGATGTTTTGCGCGGCAAAAACAAGCCGACTTTCACGCCGCACCTCGACACAGGCGACTTTGTAGTGGTGATCAACGCAGAGAAAGTGGTGCTGACAGGCAAGAAGGAAACCGAGAAAGTGATGACCACTTACTCCGGCTACCGCGGTGGCTTGAAGAAGTTTTCACCGGCTGACGTCCGGGCGAAGCATCCGGAACGGCTCGTCGAGAAAGCCGTGAAGGGGATGATCCCCCGCAACCGGCTGGGCCGGCAGATTTTCACGAAACTCAAGGTGTACGCCGGGCCGGATCATCCGCACAAGGCGCAGGCACCGGCTGCCCTCGAACTGGCGTAATACAGATTTTTTATATGGCTCAAACTGAGGAATTTTTGGGAACAGGCCGCCGCAAGACCGCAGTGGCACGCGTGCGGCTGACGACTGGCGGCTCCGGCAAGGTCACCGTCAACGGTCGCGCCGTGGAGAACTATTTCACCGTCGAGAACCAGCGCACGATCGCGGTCAAGCCGCTCGAGACCGTCGAGTTGAACGGGAAGGCTGACGTCCGCGTGAGAGTCGCCGGCGGCGGCATCGCCGGCCAGGCCGGCGCGGTGCGGCTCGGCATTGCCCGCGCGCTCGAGAAATACAACGGCGAGCTGCGGCAGGCGCTCAAGGATGCCGGCCATCTCTCCCGTGACCCGCGCAAGAAGGAGCGAAAGAAGCCCGGCCAACCCGGCGCACGGAAACGTTTCCAATACAGCAAACGCTAAATTGTAACTCTTTTCGAGCCCCGCTGGTTGAAACGCTGGCGGGGCTTTCTGTTTTCCGGTACCGTCATTTCAAGCAACATTGGCCAAGGGTTGGCCGCAACATTTTATCATCATGTCAGGGAAAAAAATCAACGCCGCGATCGTGGGCGCCTCCGGTTACTCCGGCGAGGAACTGGTGCGCCTCCTTCTCGGGCATCCGCACGTCAACCTGTCGGTGCTGACTTCGCGCCAGTATGCCGGCCAAGCGGTGACCTCTGTCTTCCCGCGCTTCGCCGGCCATGCCGGAGCCAGTGACCTGACGTTTTCCGAGCCGTCGATCGACCTGCTCGCCGACAAGGCGCAGGCCGTTTTCCTCGCCCTGCCCCACGGCGTGGCCGCCGAGTTTGCCGTGCCGTTGGCCAAGCGCGGGGTGACGGTGATCGACCTGAGCGCCGACTTCCGGCTCAACGACGCCGACACGTACAACGAGTTTTACGGCACCGAACACCCCGCGCCGGAGTGGCTGCCCAAGGCCGTTTACGGCCTGCCGGAAATCCGGCACGACGCCATTGCCGACGCGACGCTCATCGCCTCGCCCGGCTGTTACCCGACGAGCATCCTGCTGCCGACCATTCCGCTGCTCGAGGCCGGGTTGATCGATCCCGAGCAAATCATCGCCGACTCGCTGAGCGGCGTCAGCGGCGCCGGGCGCAAGGCCGACGTGCCGTTTTTGTACGTCGAGTGCAACGAGAGCCTCCGGCCTTACGGCGTGCCCAAGCACCGGCACCTGTCCGAGATCGAGCAGGAACTCAGCTTGGCCAACGGCTCGCCGGTCACCATTCAATTCACGCCGCACTTGGTTCCGGTGAACCGCGGCATTCTCACCACGCTTTACCTCGCCCCCGCGCCTGGCCAAGCGGACGACTTTGCCCAATGGACGGACGCCATCGCCGACTGCCTGGCCAAGCGCTACGCCGACGAGCCGTTCGTGCGGCTCACCGGCAGCGGCCGATTGCCCGACACCAAAAACGTCACCGGCACAAACACAATCGAAATCGGCTGGGCCGCCGATCCACGCACCCGGCGGCTGCGCGTCTTCAGCGCCGAGGACAACCTCGTCAAGGGTGCCAGCGGGCAGGCGGTGCAATCGTTCAACATCCGGTTTGGCTTCGACGAAACCGCCGGGTTGCCCATCTAAACCGTGGCCAAGTTCAAAAAAATCAGGGGATCAATCACCACGCCGCTTGGCTTCCGGGCAGCCGCACGGTTTTGCGATGTCCAAACACTCGGCACCGGCAAAGGCAGCGACAAGGGCCAAAAACGCGACCTCGCGCTTATCGTCTCCGATGTCCCGGCGAAGGCCGCCGGGATGTTCACGACAAACCAGATTTGCGCCGCACCGGTGAAGCTCTGCGTCGCGCATTTGCGCAACAACACCGCGCGCGCCGTCGTCATCAACTCCGGCAACGCCAACGCCTGCACCGGCCCGCAGGGCTTGGCCGACGCGCTCGAAATGGCCGCGCTCACCGGCCAAGCGCTTGGCCTGAAAACCACCGACGTGCTCGTCGGCTCGACCGGCCGGATCGGCGTCCCGTTGCCGATGCCGAACATTAGAAAGGGGATCACCGCCGTCGCCGGGCAACTCCAGCCCACCCAGGCCGCCGCCGCGCAGGCTGCCGAGGCCATCCTGACGAGCGACACGCAGTCCAAGCAGATCGCCGTCGAGTTTCGGCTTGGCGGCAAAACGGTGCGCCTCGGAGGCATCGCCAAGGGCGCGGGAATGATCCAGCCCGGCATGAGCCCGACCGGCGCGCGGCCCGCCTCCACGCCGCAAGGGCTGCACGCCACCATGCTCGCCTACCTCACCACCGACGCAAACGTCAATGCGGCCAACTTGAAAAAGTGTCTCCGCGAAGCCGTTGCACAAAGTTTCAACTGCATCACCGTCGATGGCGACATGAGCACCAACGACACCGTGCTGCTGTTGGCCAACGGCTTAGCCGGCAACGGCAAGTTGGGCGCAGCCGACCTGAAAACGTTTCAAACCGCGCTGAATCACGTCTGCCTCGCGTTGGCCAGGATGATCGTGCGCGACGGCGAAGGCATCAGCCGAGTCATCACCGTGCGCGTCACCGGGGCCAAGTCGTTCGCCGACGCCGACGCGGCGGCGAGGGCCGTCGGCAACAGCGCGCTCGTCAAGACAAGCTGGAGCGGCGGCGACCCGAACTGGGGCAGGATCATCGACGCGCTGGGCTACTCCCCCGCCAGGGTCGTCGAGGAAAAAGTGGACATCGCCTACAGCGCGAGCAGCTCACGTAAAAAAATTTACTCGCTCAAAAAAGGACGGCCCACGCGCACCGCGTTCGGGACGCTTTGCAAGGCAGTCGAACCGATCGAGTTCGACCTGCACATCAACCTAAACCTCGGCAAGGCCACCGCCGTGCTTCACGCCGCCGACCTCACCGAGGCATACGTCGAGTTCAACAAAGGCGACATCAACGACCCCTCATCGCTCGGGGGCTAAGAAATGAACGATCTCATAGCCAAGGCGGATACATTGCTTGAGGCATTGCCGTATATGCAGCGGTTTCGGGGGGAGACGTTTGTCATCAAGTACGGCGGCAGTTTTATGGACTCGACCGACTCGGCGGTGCGAAGCGGCGTGGCGCGCGATGTCGTTTTCATCGAGGCGGTTGGCATCAATCCCGTCATCGTGCACGGTGGCGGCAAGGCGATCACCCGGGCGCTCGAGCAGGCCGGCGTCGAGACCCGGTTCGAGCAAGGGTATCGCGTGACAACGCCGAAGTCGGTCGAGGTCGTCGAGCAGGTTTTGTCGCGGGAGATCAACCCCGGCATCGTCGGGATGATCAACGAACTTGGCGGGAAGGCGCGTGGTTTTTCCGGCACGGAGATTTTTCGTTGCAAACCGTTTCGCCCGCTTGGCCAAGCGGGCGAGCCGCTCGACATCGGCTTGGTCGGTGAAGTCACCGGGGTGAACACCGCGCCGCTGCTCGAGTGCATCACGCAGGACATCACGCCGGTGATCAGCCCGACGGCCACGGGCGAGGAGGGTCAGGTTTACAACTGCAACGCCGACGTCGCCGCCGGGCAGGCGGCGGTCGCGCTCAGGCCCAAGCGCCTGGTCTACATGAGCGACGTGCCGGGCCTGTTGCAAAACCCGGACGACCCGGCGAGTGTGATTTCGCATTTGCCGGTGGCCGAGGTCGAGGCGCTCAAGGCGGGCGGCGTGATCTCGAAAGGCATGATCCCGAAAGTGGACAGCGCCGTAACGGCGGTGGCGGCGGGAGTCGAAAAGGTTTTTTTCATCGATGGCAGGTTAAGCCACTCGCTGCTATTGGAGATTTTTACCGATGCCGGAGTCGGCACCGAGATTGTGGAACGATGAGCCATAAAATTATGGAACGCTTCAAGCAATTCGTCGCCCCGACTTACGGGCGGTTCCCGATAACGCTCGATCGCGGCGAGGGCGCCTACGTGTGGGACACCGACGGCAAACGCTACCTCGACCTCGGCGGCGGGATCGCGGTGAACTGCCTTGGCCACGCCAACGCAGAGATCGCCCAAGCGCTCGCGGAGCAGTCGGCCAAGCTGATGCACTGCACTAATTTTTACCACTTCGAGGGCCAGGCGCAGCTCGCTGAAGGCTTGGCCAAGAGGCTTGGCCAGGGGCGTGTGTTTTTCGGCAACAGCGGCGCGGAGGCGTCGGAGGTGATGTTCAAACTGGCGCGGCGGCTTGGCCAGGCGGAGGGCCGGTTTGAAATCATCACCGCCGAAAACTCATTTCACGGCCGGACGATGGCCGGCATCTCGGCGAGCGGGCAAAAAAAGCTGAAGGACGGGTTCGCTCCCCTGCTCGAGGGATTCGCGCACGTGCCGTACAACGACATCGACGCCGTGCGCTCGGCGATCACGCCGGCCACGGTGGCGGTGATGATCGAGGGCATACAGGGCGAGGGTGGCATCCGTCCTGCGTCGGCGGAATACCTGCTTGGCCTGCGCGCACTTTGCGACGAGCGCAACCTGCTGCTGCTATGGGACGGCGTACAGTGCGGGCATTTTCGGACTGGCTCGTTCCAGAGTTTTCAGGGGATACTCGGCGACCAGATCGGTGATTTTTTGCCGGATGCCGTCGGCATGGCCAAGGCGCTCGGCGGCGGTTTCCCGATGGGCGCGGTGTGGATCTCGGTGAAGCACGCCGACGTGCTCGGCCCGGGAACGCACGGCTCGACGTTCGGCGGCAACCCGCTGGCCTGCGCGGTGGCGAACAAGATTCTCGAGGTGATCGACCGCGACGGCTTGGCCGCCAACGCCCGAGCGCTCGGCCAATTTTTCCTCGATGAACTGGCCAGGCTGCGAGAGAAATATCCGACGGCCATCCGAGAAGTTCGCGGGCTTGGCTTGATGATCGGCATCGAGATGGGCGGCGGCTTCGGCTCGTTCGATAACAGCAAACCGGCGGCGGTGCAGTGGGTGTTTGCCCTGCACGAGGCAGGGTTGCTGACCATCCCTGCCGGCTCGTCGGTCATCCGTTTTCTGCCGCCACTCAACTTGACGCAAGAAGAGGCCCAAGCCGGTCTCGATTTGTTTGAACAAACCATCCAGAAGGTAATTGAATGAAACACCTGTTGAAACTCGAAGGCATGCCAAGTGCGGCGATGGAGGAAATCCTCGCCTCGGCGGAAGTCATCAAGGCCAAGCGAGGTGGTGGCGAAGCCAAGCCGCTTGACGGCCAGACGTGGGCGATGATTTTCACCAAGTCCTCCACGCGCACGCGGGTGTCGTTCGAGGTTGGCATTCGCGAACTCGGCGGCTCGGTGATGTTTCTCAACGCGAACGACATGCAGCTTGGCCGCGGCGAACCGATCAAGGACACCGCGCGCGTGCTAGGCCGTATGGTGCACGGTGCTGTCATCCGCACCTTCGCGCAGGCGGACGTCGAGGAGTTTGCGGAGTACTCGGGCATCCCGACCATCAACGCGCTGACCGACGACGAGCATCCGTGCCAAATCCTGACCGACATCTTCACGTTTCAGGAACGGCGCGGCCCGATCCGGGGCAAGGTGGTCAC
>DQOE01000119.1 GCA_015658765.1 Verrucomicrobiota bacterium
AACTGCGCCTCGTCACCCTTGAAGGCGTTGGCCTTTTCCCCAACCCGCTTGATGCTGACCTTGTTGATCTTGTCGCCCTTGGCGATGGCGTTGACCACGTCCTGCCCCTTAATGACATGGCCAAAGACGGTGTGTTTGCCATCAAGATGCGGCGTAGCCTTGTGGGTTATGAAAAACTGGCTGCCGTTTGTGCCGGGGCCGGAGTTGGCCATCGAGAAAATCCCCGGGCTGCTGTGTGTCAATGACGAATCGATTTCATCCGGGAACTTGTAGCCCGGATCGCCCGTGCCGGTGCCCAGCGGGCAGCCGCCCTGGATCATGAAGTCGGGAATCACCCGGTGAAAATTCAGCCCGTCGTAGTATGCCTGCTCCTTGGCATCGGCCGGGGCGCCGCCGGTTTTCGAGTAGTGCTTGGTGCCCTCCGCGAGGCCAACAAAGTTGGCGACGGTCATTGGGGTTTTTTCAAACTCCAATTTCCCAAGGATGGTTCCCTTGGACGTCTCGAGCTCGGCGTAAAGGCCGTCTGCCAGTTTTTCTTCCTGTTGTGCCATTACGGAAAACGTCGTCAACGCCATGGCTGCGGCCAGAGCGCCCTTCAAGTTGTGGTTCATTTTCGCCATCAATTTCATGGGACGGCCGAGGGAACCCAAAAACGCCGCCGCCCGCAATGTTTTATTCGCGCCGGCGCCAACTTGAGCGTTCGGGATTGACCGCGAACCGGTTACGCTTTTAGCTCCCCGCCAGTAAACGTGCACGCTGCCACCCCACAATTCCCCCGCCGTTTGGCCAAGCTGGGCTTGGTTTGCCTGCTCGCGGGCGGCGGCTTGGCCAAGGGCGCGGTGCAGTTCGACGTATTCATGGGGTTCGCCGGCAAAGCACGGCAGGGCGAGTGGTTCCCGGTGACATTCGAGATCTTCAACGACGGCCCCACCTTCGACGGACAGGTCGAGTTGCGGCCACGCTTCGGCGACAACCCGGTTTACCGCTACGATGTCGAGTTGGCCACCAACACTCGCAAACGGTTCACCCTCGCGGTGTTCGCCGACACCAACTCCGGCTGGTCTGCCAAGTTGAAAAACGGCGGCAAGACCGTGGCCAAGCACGACGAACTCCGGCTCAACAACTCCGACCCCGACACGGTCCTCGTCGGCGCGTTGAGCGGCCAGCAAGCTGGCGGCCCGGTGCTGCCCAAGACACGCTTCAAGAGCAAATGGGATAACGACCGATTCGCCCCGCGCGTGGCTCATTTGCAACTGGACACGTTCCCTGACGACCCCATCGCGTTGAGCGGGCTGAACGCTCTCTACCTCAACTCCGCCCGTGCCATCAACCTCCGCACCGAGCAGGCCGCCGCCCTCTCTACCTGGGTGCTCGGCGGCGGGCATCTGATTTTGGCGGTGGACCAGCCCGGCGATGTCACCAGCACACCGTGGCTGGCGAGCCTCATTCGCGGTCGTTTTGGCCCGGTGCAAAACTCCGCCGCTGGCCAGGCGCTGCATCGCTGGGCCGAGACCGGCGGCTACCCGGACGTCGCCAGCCCCGACGCCACTTTTGCCGCCGGCCAACTCGCCACCGCCGAAGTGCGCCTGGCCAAGGGCGAGGCGCTCTTCGAGCTCGACAACCGGCCGGTCGCCGCCGAGGCCAACCGCGGCCTTGGCCAAGTGAGCGTGCTGGGCTTTAACCCCGAACGCGAGCCGTTCAAGTCGTGGACAAACCGCGCCTGGTTTTGGGCGCGCTTGGCCAAGGTTCCCGCCGCTTGGTTTGAAAAGGAAGCCCCCCAACAGTATGGCCGCTCAAGTATCGACGGCGTTTACGGCGCAATGCTCGACAGCCGGCAGGTCAGCAAGCTGCCGATCGTCTGGCTGCTGCTGCTGCTCGCGGCGTACCTCGTCATCATCGGGCCGGTGGATCGTATCTGGCTCAAGCGCATCAACAAACAGATGCTCACCTGGCTGACCTTCCCGGCGTACGTCGCGATTTTTTCGCTGCTGATTTATTTCATCGGCTACAAACTGCGCGCCGGCCAACTCGAGTTGAACGAGCTGCACATCGTCGACGTGTTGCCGGGCCAGCAGGAAGTGCTGCGCGGCCGGAGTTACGTGTCGATTTATTCGCCACTCAACGACGACTACCGGCTTGGCGGCAGCTTCGAGCAGGGCGGCATCCGCTCCGAGTACGGCGGCACATCCCAGGGCAACATGGCCTCCTCCCTGCGCGTGCAGCGCGCCCCCGGCAAACTCGAGGCCAGCGCCCGCGTGCCGATCTGGACCAGCCGCCTGCTCTGCTCCGAATGGCTCGCCCCGGCCAACGGCGGCGTCACGGCGGCACTCACCAAAAACGGGCGATCCAGCTACGAGTTGGCCATCAAGAATGGACTGGATAAAGCTATCACCGGCGCGATGTTGCTGGCGGAAGGCAAGGTCACCGAGCTGGAATTGCAGTCGCCACCGCGCAGCACTCGCACGCTCCGCATCCAGACCGCCGCGTCTCCTTATGCCGAGGATGAATTTGGAAGCATCAGTCGCGGCGGAAGGTTCCAGCGTGCCGTGAACACCCGAAACCAGGCGTTTGGCGACACCGAGAGCGGCCGGATCGATCCGGAGATAATGAACTTGGTTTCGTGCTCCTTCCCGGCGCTGCTCAAAACCGGCGAGAATAAGGCGGGCCACCGGGTTGCTGACTTTACCAGCCCGAGTGGGCTCGATTTGTCCGCCCACGCCGAACGCGGTGGGGCTGTTCTGTTTTTGCTGGTGGAGGCTCATGCGCCGATTCCGTCCACCGGACTTTTTGAAACCAAGCTTGGCCAAGCGCGAACCCTGTACCGCATCCCACTCGAGATCACCAAGCCCGAGTAACACTTGAGCCAAGCGCAAACGAAACAAAATCATGTCAGATGAATCACCCGCCCTGCCGCCGCCGATCTCCAATGCCGCCGTCGAAACCTTCGGCCTCACGCGGCACTACGGAACCCTCACCGCACTGAACCAGCTCGACCTCACCGTGTATCGCGGCGAC
Organism: Verrucomicrobiota bacterium; assembly: GCA_015658765.1. Taxonomy (GTDB): domain Bacteria; phylum Verrucomicrobiota; class Verrucomicrobiia; order Limisphaerales; family UBA1096; genus UBA1096. Next base: position 3,016 of record DQOE01000119.1, read on the forward strand.
CTGTTCGGCTTCATCGGCTCGAACGGCGCCGGCAAGACCACCACGCTGCGCATCCTCTCGACCTTTCTCTCGCCCTCGACCGGC
>DQOE01000195.1 GCA_015658765.1 Verrucomicrobiota bacterium
GGTGCTGACGCCGCTCGTGCTGCAGTTGAGCATCGGCGCCTCGGTCGAGATTCCGCTTGGCCAGATGATCCTCAAAATGCTGCTCGTCGTCGTGATGCCGGTGGCGCTTGGCCAAGCGCTGCGCCGGTTTTTGTGGGCCAAGGCCAAGCCGTTGCTCAAGGGCATCCGCCTGGTTCCACAGTTGATCATTCTCGTGTTCGTGTACTCCGGTTTCTCGGTGGCCACCGGCCAAATAAGCGGCAACGCCGACATCGTGCTGCGCATTGTCGCGCTCTCCGCGCTGCTGCACGCGTTCCTGCTGGCGTGGAACTATTGCGTGTCGGTGCTGTTGCGGATGGACAGCGGCACCGGCACGGCGCTCGTCTTTTGCGGCTCGCAAAAAACATTGCCGAACGGCATCTACCTTTGGCAGCATTTCTTCAGCGAAAATCCCATCGGAGCGCTGCCGCTTGCGCTGTATCACCTGATTCAACTGATCGCCGACACGCTGCTAGTCCCCTTCCTCGAGCGCCGCAACCAAGCAGAAATTAAACCGAGAACCGAAAACCGAAAACCGAAAACCGACGATCAGTTTCGCATCCAGTAGCGCAGCGGCGAATGTCGGATGAGGTCGATGAGGAACTCATTCAGCCGGGCGGCCTTGGCTTCCTCCAGCCGCACGGTGGCCAGCGCCGTAAGCATCAGCACCGCCGCGACGCCGGCGAAGTAAATGGTGTATTCGTTCCACTCAACGCCGAGCCAGCCCCACTCCCGGCCGGACAGGATGTCGATCATCAGCCCCCAAAGCATCGGCGACAGGCCCATGGCCATGTTGCCGACGACGGCGAACACGGCGAAGTAGTGGATGCTGCCCAGACGCGGCACGGTCGCCATGGCCAGCCGCGTCATCGACATGGTGACACTAGCCAGCACGAAGCCAAAGCTGAAGTACAGTCCGGTTACGGCGAAAAAATTGATCGGCACCACCCCGCCGGCGATCAGCCCAAACACCGCCACGCAAACCAAGCCAATGGCCAGACCGAAAAAAATGATCGGCCGGCTGCCCATGCGGTCGAGACGCGACTTAAGAAACCAAAGCGTCCCGAGTGCTCCGACGAACTTGGCCGCCGAGGCGAGCATGATGTGGTTGTCCTGCATGCCGGCCTCGGCCTTGAGGTACTTGACCGTGAACGCGGCCAGACCACCCAGCGCGATCGCCATGAACAACTCCACCCAGAGCAGCTTGCGAAACGGCTGGTTCGCGAAAATCTCGGCCCAAGGCGCCTCCTGTTTTTTGCCGGCCTCCTCGCTTGGCGGCGCGGCGTCCGGCACGCGGCGAATGAAGTAGATGCTCCCCGCCCCCGCGAGGCAGCTGAACGCGAACAGGACACTGAACTGCCCGCTCGTCGGCGGTTGGCCAAGGTACGCCGCGACCAGCAGGAACGCCACGAGGCTGCCGGCATTGACGAAGGCGCTCTCGAACGTGAGATAGCGGCCGCGGATGTCCTCCGGGATCAGCCCGCGAATCCACGGATACCAGGCGCAACTGGCGATGCCGCGAACCATGTTGAAGGCGAACAACAGCACGAGCACCAGCGCGAGCTGGCTCTGCTGGTTGATCACGCCATCCATCAACGGCACGAACACCAGCCCGAACACGAAAACCAACCGCAGCGACCAGCCGGTGGTGATGAACAGCTTGTAGCCCCAGCGCCCCACGTGCGCAGCGACGGGAATCTGGAAAACGACCATCAGCGGCGTCATCCCGGCGATGAGGCCAATCACGGTGGCGCTGGCCCCGAGGCTCTCTGCGTACAGAAAGATCGGGCTGTCCATGATGATCTGGCACGACAGGAAATTGAGGAAGAAAAACCAGAACAGGCTTTGGATACCTCCGGGGAATTTGGGCTTGGCAGCGTGGTCACTCAAGGCCGGTGAGTGGGCCACAGTTGGCAGGGATTGGTCAAGCGGGCGCTCAGAAACCCCGACCCGGCTTCTTCGCATTGGCGCCAGACTGCTGGTTGAGCAGCCCGCTGCGAATGCTCGGCTGCCCCCGATCTCTCGACTGGAAAAGCAACGGCAACTCCCGTCGCACGGTCGCCGGGGGCGCGACACTGTATGAGGAGAAACGACTGTTCGCCGCTGACGGAGAAGCCAGGCCCGGCGGCAGCTTGAAGCCGGCCGACATCTCGCCAACGCCAACCCCCGTCACCGGCGTGGACGGCTTCGGGGCGAAGCCACCGCCAAAGCTCATCGGGTCGAGGCCAAGCGCACCCTTGCCCGAGGCACCCGGCTTGGTTGTGAAAAAGTTTTTGTTGCTGAAAAAATTCCCCCCGCTTTTTTGCTGTTGTTGAAAAAAACCGCCACGGCTTGCCGCCCCCGCTTGGCCAAGCGCCTTGCCTGCCTCCGAGCGTCCGCCATTCAGGCCCGCACGATTGCCCGGACTCCTGTATCGAGCCGTGGACTTGTTGCTCTTCCGCGAAAAAGGTGAAAAATCAGCAAGCGCCGTCTTGGCGGCAAACGGCGAATTGGCGCGGAACAGTGACTCCTCCTTTTTCCTGCCATCCTTCTTGAGCCTGTCCGGGTTCATCTCGAACCCTTTCTCCGACAACTCGTCCTCCTCCTCGGTCGGCGATCGCTCCGGTTGGCCGCGCCGACGTGATTTGTTGCGGGGCCGCTTCTCCTTCTCGTCTGACCGAAGGAAACCCTGCACCACTCCGCGCGACTTGAAATATGGGTTTTGCCGGTTGCCCCTCTCATCGCCGAGCAGGTCATTTTCCCGGGACCACTCCTCCCCGGCGTCACCGGTTCTGCCATTCTCATCCAAGTCCTGAAACATCCAGTTTTTCTTTTGGTCGAAAAGCTCGAGTAATTTCTTGGTGGTCGCCCGATCCATCGACGCACTGCCGCTCGGGTAAAGCGCCATTCCAACCCCGCTCATCGACTTGGCCTTGTTGAGGCTGCTCCGCCCCACACCGGACTGGGTATCCACGGCTCGGCTCTTGAGCGAGGGACTGCTCTTCGACGAGTAAAATTTGGCTTTATCCGCAAAAACCGCCGGGGCACAAACCAAGCTGGCCAGCAGGACGGCTGACAGAGCGGCGGCGGTTTTGACGGTTGTTTTCAATAAAAACCGGATTGTGGAGGGCGACACACCCGCGATTGTGACAGGCGAAATAGGGTGATCGTTCAATTTTCGTTCGCCGACCCGGACTGAATGCTGATCGGGTTGGTGAACAGCAGCGAGTTGGGTACGAGGATTTTCTCCCCGTCCCGCTCCAGCTGAGTGTATCGCAGGTCGATGGCACTCACCAGCCCCTCGAACGTCTTGACCTTGATCGTGTCTCCCACGTTGAACGGCCGATGGATCAGGATCAGCACCCCGGACAATAGGTTGCTGATCGAGTCCTTCAGCGCAAACCCCACCGCGAAACCGGTCAACC
>DQOE01000393.1 GCA_015658765.1 Verrucomicrobiota bacterium
GTGCAACTCGTCGGCCGCGGCGAGGTCGCGCTTGGCCTGACCGACTCCGACGACGTCCGGGCCGGTCTTCGCAACGGCCTGCCGATCGCCGGCAAACCGCTTGGCCAAGACGGCATGGCCATTCGCAACACGCTGGGCCACATTCGCGGCGCACCGCATCCCGCCTTGGCCAGGCGCTTGGCCGGGTTTCTGCAATCGCCGACGGTGCGGACCGCGCTCGTCGAGGCCGGGGCGATTGATCCTGACGAAATCCCGGCGACCGAGGTGATCGCTTGGCCGAGTTTGGTCGAAGCCAACGAGCAGGCCGTGAGCGAACTGACATCCATCTTCCTCAACTGACATGAGTTGGGGACTACTGCTTAACAGTTTGGCGCTGGTCGTGCCGGTGGCGTTGGCCGCGGTGGTGGTGGGATGGTTCGTCGCGCTGTTCATCGCATCGTCGCGTGGCCGAGTGCGATGGGCTGCGCTGGCTGGGGCGATTGTTTCGTTGGCGTTGCCGCCATTCCTAGTGGTTAATACGTGGCTTGGTCTGCTGGGCAATGTCGGCGTGCTGAAGTCGTGGCTGCTACTCGACATCTATTCGCACGGCGGCGCGGCATGGGTGCTGACGCTGATGCTTTGGCCGCTGCCGTGCCTGATGTGCCTCGGCGCGATCAAGCGGCTGACGGCGGAAATGCTCGATGCCGAGCCGGGACTTTGCGGCTGGCCGCTTGTTCGTTCGCTGCTGGTGCCGATGACGCTGCCGGCGGCGTTGCAGTCCGGGCTGATCGTGTTCGCGCTGGCGTTCAACAACATCGCGGTGCCGGCGATTCTGCAGGTGAAGGTTTTCCCGGCGCAGTTTTGGGTGCAGTTCAGCACGAGCTACAATTTCGCGTTGGCGTGGCAGTACGGCTGGGTTCTGGCGGCGCTGCCGCTGGGGTTGCTGTTGTTGCTGCGCGGCAGGGAGGTCGCCTGGCCGTGGGAAAGTTCGGGCGTGCCGGGGGAGGTGTTGCACGACCGGCTTGGCCAAGCGCTGCCCGGCACGGTCACGGCCGTCGCCGGGTTGTTCATTGGGTTGTCGGTTTTGTTGCCGCTTGGACACTTGATTTTCGATACGCGCACGTGGACGGATATTTCGGACGCGGTTCGAGCCGGGAAGCAGGCGATTTGGAATTCGTTTTGGTACTCGGCGGCGACGGCGACGCTGGTCTCGGCTCTTGGCTTGGCGGCGGTCCGGTGGACGGGGCTGCGTTTGGCCTGGCTGCTTTTCTTTTTGCCGGGCGTGCTGCTTGGGGTGGTGCTGATTTTTCTGTTGAACCGGCCCGGATTGGGCTGGCTATACGGCGGGCCGGGCATCGTGCTGCTGGCGTTTGGCCTGCGATACTTCGCGCTGGGCTGGGAGGGGATGCGCCTGGCCAAGGCGTCGCTCGATACCGACCTGCAAACCCTTGCCGACCTTGCCGGCCTGCCGTGGTGGCAGCGGTGGCGGCATTTATTTTTGCCGCAAGCCGGCCCGGCGCTGGCGGCGACATGGTACGTGGTCTATCTGCTTTGCCTGTGGGACACGGAGACGTTGGTGCTCGTCGTGCCGCCGGGCGGCGAGACGCTGGCGCTGCGGGTGTTCAACCTGCTGCACTACGGCCACCACGCGCAGGTGAACGCCCTCTGCCTCATCCTGCTGCTGCTGGCAGTGCTGCCGCTTGCCGCTTGGGCTGTGTTTGGTTTGTTTAAAAAAAAACCGGCCCACGATTGATTGGGCCGGTTGGCGAAAGTCGATAACTTGGTTTATTTGGTGGCAATGCAGTAGAGGTGCTCCTTTCCACGGAGGAACATTTGATTGCCGACGACGGCGGGGGAGCAGTCGAACTTGTCGTCCAACTCGTTGGTGGCCAGCACTTCCAGCTTGGCGCTGTCCTTGAGCACGGAGACAGTGCCGTTGCGGCCGGCGATGTAAACCCGGCCGCCGGCGCTCACCGGCGAGGCGTAAACACCGCTGACGCCGTCGAGCCGTTCGCCCTCGACCAGCAGCTTGCCGCTTTTGGTGTCGCGCACGGATAGAATACCGTTGTTGCCGGAGAGATACCAGATGCGCCCGTTGCTCAGCAGCGGCGACGGAGCGTAAGGTGTTCCACGGTTGGCGGTCCACGAGACCGATTTGCTGTCGGTCAGATCGCCGCTGCCGCCAAGCTTGATCGCGGCCAAGTGGGCGCCACGGAAACCGCTCATCGCATAGGCGAAATTCTCATCTACAACAACTGAGGGGATGGCATTGGAGGTTTGCCCGCCGCATTGCCAAAGCAGTTTGCCGTCACTCAGTTGATAGCTGCGAACAGCCCGGGTGCCGTTAACAATTACCTGCGTGACGCCGTCGTGGATCGTCACGACTGGGGTGCACCAGCCGGAGGCTTCGTCGCGATCGGTTTTCCACTTCAACTTGCCGGTCTTTTTGTCGAGCGCGTAGAGGGCCGAGTCGCCCTCATGATCCCACAGCAACACGACCGTGTCACCGTGAAGGGCGGGGGAGGTGCCTTCGCCGAAGCTGTTGCGCATGCGCATGTCGCCAAAATCCTTCTTCCACTGCAGTTTGCCCTTCATGTCGTAGCAGTACAGGCCGCGGGAGCCGAAGCTGACAATAATGTGCTCGCCATCGGTCACGGGGGATCCGGAGGCATAACCGTGATCACGATGATGTCCTTCGTGCGGCACCTGTGTTGCGGCAACGCGCCGCCAGTTCTCCTTTCCGGTGTTTCTATCGAGGGAAATCAACACGTAACGATATTCTTCGGTCGGCTTGCTGCCGCCACCGAAACCGCCACGTCCCCGGCTGGAGCGTCCACTACGGGGGCTGCGTTCGCCGCCACGTCCTCCACTGAATTGCCGACGTAATTCGTCGCGCATTGCATCACGCTCAGCATCATTCAACTCGCCGTCGCCGTCCTTGTCAAAGCGCTTGATAAACTCCTCACGATTGAATGAGCCGCCGCCGAAGCCGGATTGGCCGCCACGTTCACTGCGTTCTCCATCCGGGCGGGGGCGTTCCCCACCGCGCGAGCCCCGATCACCATCCGGTCTTGGCCGGTCTCCACCGCGTGAGCCCTGTTCACCTCGGCCCCGACCCTCTGGGCGTTCGCCGTCCGGTCGTTGCCTGCGCACAGCTCCCTGCCCGCGCTCGCGTGACTCGCCACCGGCGGCGGCGGCCACTTTCTTGCCGGTTTTTTCGGCTGTGATGACAAAAACCTGGTCGCCCCAGATCACCGGTGTCGATGAGCCCGAGCCGGGCACCTTGGTTTTCCATTGAACATTCTTGCTTTCGGAAAACTCAGTTGGCGGATTACCGCCTGGAGCCACGCCGTTCGCCGCCGGGCCGCGCCAGGTCGGCCAGTTTTCCGCAGTGACAGTGCCAGCCAGCGACCATGCCAAGCCAGCCAAGCCGCCTAGCCCAATTTTGGTGAGGTGAATGAATTTCATGATTTTTCTGGTCAAACCGAGGAGAAGACTGGGCCAAGCGGTGAAAGGTTTCAATTATTTTACGTGGCTACTGCATTTTTTCCGGCGGGGGACACCCTCATTTGGACGCCGGCCACCTTCTCCGTAAGGAGAAGGAATCCAACGGGACGCGCTTGGCCAAGCGGCCCGGGTGTGTCGCGGGAGCGTCTTGGAGTGCGGCCGTCCCTGCCGCTTTCTGGCACGTTCCAAAGCGGTGCAGAGAACCGCACTCCACGACGCTGCCGCGACTTTTAACGTCTCTCTTTTTTTTCGCGTTCGCGGCTTCGCGTGAGTTTCGATGACAGGTCAGGGTATGGCTTGTGCGGTCCGGATGCTGCACCCAGAATACCGACGTGAATGTTCACTGGCTCGATGCGACGATTCTCTGCAGCTACCTGCTCGGCATGGTCGTCTTTGGAATGTGGATGGGCCGCGGTACTCGCAGCTCCGCCGAGTTCATGGTCGGTGGGCGCGACATGCCGTGGTGGGCTGTGCTGTGTTCGATCGTCGCGACTGAGACCAGCACGATTACTTTCCTGAGCGTGCCTGGCCTCGCGTACACCGGGGATCTGGGATTCCTGCAACTGCCGCTTGGTTACATCCTCGGTCGCTGGATCGTGGCTTCGAAACTGTTGCCGCGGTACTTCGCCGGCGAGCTGTTCACGGCCTACGAAGTCCTCGACCGGCACTTTGGAATCGCCGTGAAGCGTGCCGCGAGTCTGCTGTTTATCATCACTCGCACTCTCGGCGATGGGTTCCGGTTGTTTCTCGGTGCGATCGTGTTGCAACATGTCGCCGGCATCGACATGAACATGGCGATCATCGCCCTCGGTGTCGCAACGATCGTTTACACTTTTGCCGGTGGCATCCGCGCGGTGATCTGGACCGACTTTATCCAGTTCGTGGTGTACATGCTCGGCGCAGCGATCGCCTTTGGGATACTGCTAGATTCGATTGACGGTGGCTGGGGTGCCGTCACCGAGTTGGCCCGCGCTGAGCTGACTGGTGACAAACTGCGGGTCTTTCATTTCGATTTCGACCTGACTGGCACGTACCTATTTTGGGCCGGCTTGATCGGCGGCGGCGTCCTGGCGGTCGGCACTCATGGCGTCGATCAGTTGATGGTGCAGCGTTATTTGAGCGCCCGCAGCCAAGGCGAAGCGGCGCTGGCCCTGCGGTTGAGTGGTTTTGTGGTGCTGCTGCAGTTCGCGTTCTTCCTGTTGATCGGTACTGCGCTCTTTGCCTACTACAGCCAGAACCCGCCGGCGGAATCGTTTGCCAACAAGAGCGACCGGGTTTTCGCGACGTTCATCGTCGACAAGATGCCAATTGGAGTGCTTGGTATTGTGCTCGGCGCGTTGTTCTCTGCAGCGATGTCCACCCTGTCGAGTTCGCTCAACTCCAGCGCCACGGTGCTGGTCAACGACATCCTCACAATCAGCAGCGACAGCAGCCGGTTGCGCTTGGCCAAGTGGCTGACAGTCGCCTTTGGCATCGCCCAGATCGTCGTCGGCATCTCCGGGCAATGGCTCGAATCGTCGGTGATTGGCAGCGTGCTGGCTATACAGAGTTTCACCACCGGGATTATCCTCGGCGTCTTCGCTCTCGGCTTGGCCAAGGGCAGGGTCGGCACCAACTCGGCGCTCGTTGGTTTGGTCGTTGGCTTGATCGTCATGA
>DQOE01000236.1 GCA_015658765.1 Verrucomicrobiota bacterium
CGGTGATATTCCCCCTTGGCCGGCTTGAGGTTGCGGCTTTCGAGCACGTAGCAAAGCCGGCTTTTGCGCCGCTGCGTTTTCAGGACAACCTGGCTTGGCCAATGGAGAAAACCCATCCCAAGGTCGGCAATGAAGAAGGATGACCCGGCAAGGCTGGAATAAATTTCCGCTCGCTTGGCCAAGCCGGATTTTTTCTCGTAGCGATTGGGTTGCCCAATCTCATGGTGCACCCGCCAATACTCGAAGATTTCCTCGTCGCGCTTGGCCGTGTAAGTTGTCTGCCACTCCGCTTGGCCAAGTTTCTCGACTTGTATAACGACGTCGGTGTTGAGACGTTTTCTTTCACGTTCGATCACTTCCATCGTGGCTCGAATCTCAACGTTCTTTTCCGGAACCAACTCCCGGATGGTTCGTGCCAGTTGCGACCCGTCCGGCAGGGGGTCTTTAGCCTGGAGAGCAAACGGGAAGAGCAGGACAGCCAGAAGCGCTGCACGGAAGGGCATATAAATTGGAGCGAAAATCGGCACGAACTATTTCCTCGGAGACGATTCTGGCCCCGGGATTATTCGGAACAAGATAATTGTTCACTTGGCGTACTCAACAAATCGGTTTTCCCGAACCATCGTCACCCGGATTTGCCCCGGGTATTGCAGTTCATCCTCGATCTTTCGCGCAATCTGCCTCGCAAGATCGTAACTTTCCTCATCGCTGATTTTTTTTGGGTTCACGATGATTCGGAGTTCCCGGCCGGCTTGAACCGCATAGCATTTTTCGACGCCGTCGAACGAAGCCCCGATCCGTTCCAGATTTTTGAACCGCTGAAGATAGGCTGTCATCGTCTCCGAACGCGCGCCCGGCCGGGAGGCGCTGATGGCGTCGGCAGCGCTGACGAGGATGCCCCATATGAATTCGTAAGGCACCTCGCCGTGATGCGATGCGACACCGTTAACAACGTCCTCCGACTCCTTGTGTCTCTTGAGAAACTCTGCGCCAACGATCGCGTGCGGCCCTTCGGCTTCCTCGGACATCGCCTTGCCAATGTCGTGGAGCAACCCAATGCGCTTGGCCTTGCTGACGTCCAGCCCCATCTCTGCGGCCAACAATCCCACCAGGTGCGCGACCTCGACCGAATGTGCCAGGACATTCTGCGAGTAACTGCTCCGGTAGCGGAGTTTGCCGAGCACCGAAAGCACGTCTTGGCTGAGCGTGCCGACGCCGGCCCTTTGAGCCGCCTCTTCGCCGACATTGGCCAGATTGTAGTCGTTTTCCTCCGTGACCTTGGACACGACTTCCTCGATTCGCGTGGGGTGAATCCTGCCATCCTTGACGAGTCGTGACATCGATTCCCGGGCGATCTCGCGCTTGATCGGGTCGAACCCGGACAGCACGACGGTGTTCGGCGTGTCGTCGATCAACACGGTAACCCCGGTGGCCATCTCGAAGGCGCGGACGTTGCGTCCCTCCCGGCCGATGATGCGCCCCTTGATTTCCTCATCTCCGTTCAGCGAAATCGTGGCCGTGGTGGCTTCGTAAGTGTGTTCGCCGGAGAAACGCTGGATGGCCAGTCCAATGATCCGCCGCGCCTTCTCCTCGGCGTGATCTTTCGCCCCTTCAACAATCGCCTTCGAAATTTGACTGGCCTCCATTTTGGTTTCATCGCCGATGATCCCAAAAAGTTGATCCCGCGCATCGTCCGGGCTCAAGCCGGTGATTTTGATGAGCGCCTCCTTGTGTTGCGCGATCAACCGCTCCGCCGCTTCCTGCTTGTCGCTGAGATCCGTTTCGAGTTGATGGACGGAGGCCTTCTTTTGTTGAAGTTGTTTTTCGTTCTCGAGCAGCGATTGAAGCTGCCTGTCGAGCAGTGATTCCCGTTCCTCGAGTCGCTTCTCCCGCTGGCGAATCTCCTCGGTCTCGGCACCGATGACGTTCTCGATTTCAACGCGCAACCTATCGGTCTCCTCCCGTGTCAGCATCCGGGCGCTTCGGGTCAGTACCTCGGCTTCCCGGCGGGAATGTTCCTTGAGGGAAGTCTCTGTGCTTTGCAGAGCACGACGAATCTGCCGCTTCTGATCCTTACGAATCCATATCATGGCGCCGATCATGGCCACTGCCATGACGCCCAACAACCAAGGCTCTGCTGCTGCCAAGTTTTGCATGGAATCTTAAGCGGGTGGGGGAACCAGCCAACCGTTGGGTGTCGCAATCATGTCCATTTTGACATCGTGCCTCTCCACCGGCACATCAGGATACACTTGTTGCTCGAAGCAGACGCCGCATTTTTTTGCGGGGATGTCAGCCAACAACCTATCGAAGAACCCACCGCCACGGCCCAGTCTGCCACCAAGGCCGGCAAAGGCTACCCCGGGAACAATCGCCAAGTCGAGTTGCTTCGTGTCCATTATTTGACTATCGGGTGAAGGCTCAGGAACGCCGAATTTGCCCGGCACAAGGTCGCTCAAGTTGTCTATCTCGCAAGCCTCGTAAGCATTTTTTTTAACTGAAAAACGGGGCAGGGCGACCAGTTTCCTGTTTTTTAACCCGTTTTCCATGAGTGAGTTAACATTAAGTTCGCCACTCATCGGGACGTAAAGCATCACTTGGCTCGCCCGCTGCCACACGGTTGACTCAAGAATCAGACGGCAAACGGCGAGTGAATCCTCCTTCGCTTGGCCAGGGGCCATCCCTTCCATGGCCAAGTTCGCCACCCGGCGGGCCAAGCGCTTGGCCTCTGACATGTCAGTTCTGTTTGTCCCCTTGGTCATTGCTCAATTTCGCGAAGTGCTCCCGCCAATAATCGACCCGGGCCTTGATCTTTTTTTCCACACCCTGCTCGGTGGGTTCGTAAAACCGGCGAACCGCCCCGAGGTAATCTTGCGCCACAAAGTGCCCCGGAAAATCGTGCGAGTATTTGTACCCCTCACCGTGGCCGAGTTTTTCTGCGCCGGAGTAGTGGGAGTCCTTGAGGTGACTCGGGACCGGAATCGTTTTCCCAGATCGAACATCCGCCAGGGCGGCATCGATGGCCTTGATGACGCTGTTGCTCTTGTTGGCGCCGGCGATGTAGATGGCGGCCTCGGCGATCGGTATCCGGGCCTCGGGCCAACCGATGAACTCGGCGGCTTGGAACGCCGCGTTGGCCAGCACCAAAGCCATCGGGTCGGCCAAGCCAACGTCCTCGGCGGCATGGATGACGATGCGGCGGGCAATGAAGCGGGGATCTTCCCCGGCGTGAATCATCTTCGCCAACCAGTAAAGCGTCGCATCGACATCGCTGCCACGCATCGACTTGATGAATGCGGAGATCGTGTCGTAGTGCGCGTCCTCGTCGCCGTCGTACACCACCGCTTTTTTCTGGATGCAGTCTTCGGCAACCTGCAGGGTGATACGAACAACACCGTCGGCATCCGGCGGCGTGGTCAACGCGGCGATCTCCAGCGAGTTGAGCGCCTTGCGCGCATCGCCGTCGGACACTCTGGCCAAGTGCTCCATCGCCTCGGGTCCCGCCTCGCATTTCAAGTGTCCCAAACCCCGTTCCTCGTCGCCAAGTGCGCGTTCAATCAAGCGGGCGATCTCCTCTTGTGAAATCGGCTCCAGTTCAAAAATCTGCGACCGCGAAACCAGCGGCGAGTTGACGAAGAAAAACGGGTTGTGCGTGGTGGCGCCGATCAGGCGCACGGTGCCGTTCTCGACATCCGGCAGAAGCGTGTCCTGCTGCGATTTGTTGAACCGGTGTATCTCGTCGATGAACAGCAGTGTCGTCGCCCCCGAGTTGGCCAGTCGGTTGGCCGCCGTGGCCAAAACGCGGCGCATGTCCGCGACATTCGACTCCACACCGCTCAACCGCTCGAAACGGCTCTTGGTCTGGTTGGCAATAATTTGCGCCAGGCTGGTCTTGCCCGTGCCCGGCGGGCCGAAGAAGATTAGCGACTGGATGCGATCAGCCTCGATGGCGCGGCGCAGCAGTTTGCCCGGCGCGAGAATATGCCCTTGGCCCACGTACTCGCCCAGCGTGCGCGGTCGCATCCGGGCGGCCAAGGGCTGATACTTGTGACTTGGCGACGGTTCGCCGCTCGAGTCCATTCCCGAATCCGGCTTGGCTTGGTCTAGTGAAAAAAGGTCGCCACTCACGCCGGGCGAGCGTAGCAACCGGCGAAGGCTCTCCCAATGCAAAAAACCCGCGACTCGAAAGCCGCGGGTTTTTAAACCCCCGCCATTGCCGTGTTGAACGAATCCGATGAACGGAAGGTACAAGTGGATCCGGCTCGTCGTAGATCGCGACTTCCAGTAAAGGCCTGTCGGTCACAACCC
>DQOE01000192.1 GCA_015658765.1 Verrucomicrobiota bacterium
CGCGCCGACGATGGCGTCCTTGAGCCCGATGCTCGTGTGCGTGTACGCCGCCGCGTTGAGGATCACGTAGTCGTAGTCGCCGGCCGACTGCTGCACCTGCGTCACCAGTTCGCCCTCGTGGTTGGATTGGTGAAACACCACCTCGATGCCATGCCGCTCGCCATGTTCACGAACCATATCCTCAATATCCGACAGCTTCATGCTGCCGTAAATCTCCGGTTCGCGTTGGCCCAGCAGGTTTAGGTTGGGGCCGTTGAGGAACAGTACCTTCACGTCCGCGCCGATTATCATTCAGTCGCCGCACTTTTGTCGAACCAATTTGTAGGCGAGGCCAGCAGCCAGCCCAGCATCAGCCAGGCTGGCCAGGCCAGCGCCGGGATGTACAGTCCGAACTCGACGAACCCCTGCAGCAGCCAGGCCAGCAGGCCAAGCCGCACGGCGATCAGCAGTGGATCGTCCAGCCGCCGCCGGGCCAGTATCCACGCCGCTCCACCGATGAACGCCGCGTACAGCGCAAACCCCGGCCAGCCGGAGTCGCTCGCCTGCTGTAGATAGTCGTTGTGCGTCAGCCGAGTCGGCTCGGCCCCGGGCGCACGATGCCGCTTGTACGCGAGCTGAAACGTTCCCGGACCGGTGCCCAGCAGAGGTTTCTCAGTCGCTGACTGTACAGCGGCACCCCAGTAGCCAAACCGAGCCCCGACACTCGTCGCTCCGCGGTCAAAGTAGTCGGCGTACTTCACGGCAAACCCAGTCAAGCCCAGCACCATCGCCGCGCCGGCCAAACCGAGCTTCAGTTTCCCTGACAGCGGCAAATGCAGAAACCAGGCGCTGAGCAGCACCAGTGCAATCAGCCAGCCCGCCTTCGAGCCGGACCAGTAAAGGCAGGCCAAGCCGACCGCTCCCAAGCCAGTTGCAAGCGAGATGCGGAGCGCATGCCAGCGCCCTTGGCCAAGAAGCAGCGCGATCGACACCGGCAGCAACAGCAGGATCAGCCCGGCCAGTGCATTTGGGTAAAACATGTGCCCGTAAAGGCGAGTGCTGTACATGCGCTTGACCAATTCGAGCGGAAGCTGCCGAACCTTGGCCGCAGTCTCAGGAGGGAGTTGGGCGATCTGTTGCTCGATTTCGAGTGGGATGGTTTTCCCTTCCCCGCCGGCTTGAGTGAGAATTTTCGGCGGGTCGATTTCTCTGGATTCGAGTTTCTCGATGATGTCGTTTCGCGTCAACTCGAGTCCGCCGAACTTTTCGCCGCAGGCGTCCACGAGGTTAAAAATTAAACCAAGCGCTGCACCCCAAAGCGCCAGCTTGGCCAGGCGCATTCGGCCTAGCACAAACAGTCCCAGGTAAAACGCTGCCAAGCATGAAGCAAAATGGATCACCGTCGCCAGCGACATCGCATGGTTTTCTGTTTGGCTATACGACAACAGTTGCCATCCCAGCCAGGCGACTGGCAGCCAGGCGAGCCACTTGGGCACGCCCGATGGCAACTGCAGCTTCGGCTTGGCCAAGCGCGAAAAACCCAGTACGCACGCAAGGCCCAGCACGGCGAGGATGCCAAGGTACGGCCGGACGTTGGAGTTGTCCTGCGCCGGCAAACCCAGCAAGTTGGCGGAGAAACCGATACTCTTGGGTGAATGCAAATAATCGAGAATGACCGGGTTGCCGAAGGCAAGATCACGAACGCCAAGGGCGGTGAAAAGCCAAACACCTGTGAGGATCAAAAAGACGCGGTCCTTTTGTTCTGAAGTGTCGGCGAGCATCGGGGCCGGTCAGAATTTGAGCTTGAGCAAACCGACCTCGAGCGCGAGCGCCTCCTGCACGTTGGTCGTCTCGAGCAGTCGCTGCGTCGCCTCGATCGATTGCAGGTTCTCGAGCGCCTGCCCCGGGGTCAACCGCTGGCCGACGGTCTCCGAGGTGTCGGCCCATTCCTGAAAATGCAGCAGTTCCCGCCCCTGCCGGAGCGCCGCCAGCCACACGTCGCGCAGCCACCATTGCAGCCCGGCGAGAAACTGCCCGCGCTGTCGCCGGTACTCCGCCTCGATTGCGGCGGTGAGTTCCTCCTTCAATTTTTCCCGGAGCGGCGGCTCTATGTCGGCGTACCGGTTCAGCGGCGACGCTTCCTCCTGGATTTCCTCGATGGTGTCGCGCTTGGCCGCCAAGTGTTCCATCAGGTTGCCGAGCAACCGATAGCGCCCCATCAGCCCCGCATCGGTCTCGGCGCTCATGCCGACAAACGACTTAAGCCAAGCCGCGTCGTTGGCCTCGAGTTGCACGTCGGCCTCTCCCCCGAAGTTCACCCGCATGCAACGGGAACGAACCGTCTCCCCGAGTCGATCCGGGTGAACAGTCAACAGGATGAACACCGTCCGTTCCGGCGGCTCCTCCAGCGTCTTGAGGAAGGCGTTGAACGTGGGGCCGGGCATGCGGTCGGCGCCGGTGATGATCGCCACCTTATAGCGTCCCTCGGTTGGCTTGAGCGACACCTTGCGGGTGAGATTCCGGATTTGCTCGATGCTGATGATGCGCGATTTTTTCTCCGGCCGGACAAAGTCGAGATCGGGGAAGTTACCCGAATCGACCTTGCGGCACGGGATGCAGCCGCCGCAGGCTTCGAGTGGGATTCCGGTTTCGCCGGTCGCGGGCGGCGACTGGCAGTTGAGCGTCCGTGCCAGCCCGGTCGCGTGGGCCTCGAGCGACTCGATCGTGCCGCCAACGAACAAATACGCGTGGCCAAGCCGGCCGTTGGCCAGGCTGCGCCGGAGCAACTCGGTGGCGTGGCTGGCGGTCGTTTGCGATGCGTCGGGCACGGGCGTTTTATACGGGCTGCGCTTGGGCAAGGCGATTCCGTAATTCGTTTTTGAGCCGCTTGGCCAAGCGCGTTTCTTGCCTCGGGCGCGCTCGCTTGGCATGATGCCCGCGCATGAATCGCATTGAGGAACGGTTTCAACGCCTCAGGCAGGAGGGGCAAAAGGGATTTGTGGTGTACATCGGCGCGGGCGACCCCGACCTCGACGCGACGCATGACCTGGCGCTGGCGTTCGAGGAGATCGGCGTGGACGTGCTGGAACTCGGCGTGCCGTTCAGCGATCCGCTGGCCGACGGCTTGGTCAACCAACTGGCGGCGCAGCGCGGGCTCGACTCCGGCACCACGCCGGGGAAATTACTGCAGACCGTTTCGCGAATCCGCGAGTCGTCCGGCATCCCGATCGTCCTCTACGTCTATTTCAACCTGCTGCACAAGTGGGGACTCGCCGAGTTCGTGCAGACCGCCGCCGCCGCGGGAGTCGATGGGTTGCTCGTGCTCGATCTTCCGCCGGAAGAGTCGGGGGATTACGAGTCGCTGATGGCTGCCGCCGGCCTGTGCCCGATCTATCTCGTCGCGCCGACCACGCCGCCGGATCGGGTGGAGTTTATCGTCAAGCGCGGCAAAGGTTTCATTTATTACGTGTCGCGCGAGGGTGTCACCGGCATGCAGCAAACCGTCTCCGACACGATCGGGCCGATGACCCAAATTATTCGCCAGCACACCGACATCCCGATCGCCGTCGGCTTCGGCATCTCGAACCCGGAACAAGCCGCCGAGGTCGCGCGGAACGCCGAGGCGGTCGTCGTCGGCAGCGCGATCGTCAACCAAATCGCCGACAAGGGCCGCGCCGCCGACCTCGTGCCAACTGTCAAGGCCTTCACGGCAAACCTCATCAACGGCATCCGCTGATTTATCCCGTAAATGCAACGCAAGGATCGCTATATTATCATCATGGCCGGTGGCCGCGGCGAACGCTTTTGGCCGGTCAGCCGCGAGCGCAAGCCCAAGCAGCTTATCACCCTGTTGGGAGATCGCTCGTTTCTGCAGCAGACGGTTGACCGCGTGAAGCCGGTCGCACCGCTCGAGAACATTCTCATCATCACCAACGCCGTTCAGGCCGCCGCCGTTCGCCGGCAGTTGCCCGAGCTGCCCAAGCGCAACATCATTGGCGAGCCGTGCGGTCGCGACACTTGCGCTGCGGTGGCGTTGGGCGCGGCGCTGGTCGGCACCCGGTCCGGGAACGGTGTGATGGCCGTGCTGCCGGCCGACCATGTTATTCCCAATGAGGCCAAGTTTCGCCGCGTGCTGATCGACTCGATGGCCTTGGCCAAGCGCGAGCCGGCACTTGTCACCATCGGCATCCAGCCGCACGAGCCGGCTACCGGCTACGGCTACATTCAGGTTGGCAACAAGTTGACCAAGTTCACAGCCAAGTCGCTCAAGTCCACTTTCTTCACCGCCAAAAAGTTTGTCGAAAAGCCGAATCTCGCCACGGCCAAGCGCTACCTCAAGAGCGGCAACTACCGCTGGAACGCCGGGATGTTCATCTGGTCATACGAGACCATCGCCGCTGAGTTGTGCCGACAACAACCGAAGCTGTTCGCCGCGGCTGAGAAATGGCGGGGCATCCGCGGCTTGGCCAAGCTCAATGCCGCCCTGGCCGGGGACTATCCCAAGCTGGAAAAGATTTCCGTCGATTACGCCATCATGGAGAATGCGCGAAACATCGTCTGCGCGGACGGCGCCTTCAGTTGGGAC